>NZ_JBHUIY010000003.1:0-197533 GCF_042683125.1 Phaeospirillum tilakii | reverse complement strand
ACCGCACGAACGATCCGTTCCCGAAGATCTTCTGAATAGGGGCGCATTCATGGCTGGCCTCCTTAACCCAGCCACAAGCTTGAATCACACTTTTTAAGTGTTGTGAATCCTTTTCTCGATTCGACCTAACAAGGAAGCGCTCTAGGTCTTCCCGTACCTGCTGCGGGAGATGAGGATCGAACGGCCGAACCAGGTATGGGCGATGGACATCACCTACATTCCCATGGCCCGGGGCTTCGTCACCCTCGCCGCCGCGGTCGACTGGTACAGCCGCCGGGTACTGTCCTGGCGGCTGTCGATCACGATGACGACGGATTTCTGCATCGAAGCGGTCGAGGAGGCCCTGGCGAAGCACGGCAAGCCGGAGATCTTCAACACCGACCAGGGCAGCCAGTTCACCTCGGGCGACTTCGTCGGCCTCATGGTTGCCAACCGCATCGAGATCAGCATGGACGGCAAGGGATCATGGCGCGACAACGTCTTCGTCGAACGGCTGTGGCGCTCGGTGAAGTACGAGGAGGTCTACCTCAAGGCCTATGACAGCGTGACCGAGGCCCGCGCCTCGCTGGGCCCCTACTTCGACTTCTACAACGGCCACAGGCCGCATTCGAGCCATGGCGGCAGAACGCCCGACCAAACCTACTTTGACAACCTGCCCCAGATCGAGGCAGCATGATTTTTGCCGCCGCTGGGGGCCTCATTTCGGTCGGGCTACGCCCTCCCTGCATGAGGCCCTCCAGCGGCAAAACCAGACCGAAACCGGCAGGCGATCCACTTAAAATCCGCCGAATTCTGTCCAAACGACCCCGGCCAGCTCTGGCGCTGACCGAGGCAAGCACCTTGGCGAGATCCAGGTCGAACTGATAGCGGACGAAATCGTCGGGATCAGCGCCTCGAAGCCGGTCACCACGCTGTCGCGGCTGTGGGCGTTCATCAAATCGCGGACCCGTTCAAGCTGCCGCCGGTCGAGGTCGGGACGGTTGCCCAGCAGATTGCCGATCCATTCCTCGTGGATCAGATCGCTCCAACGCGGCCGGAACAGGTCGGCGACGGCCAGTTGCATCAACAGGTCGCGCAACGGCGCCGGGTACAGGACACAGGCGTCGAGCAGGACGGTGAAGCTGCCCGACTTCAATAGCCCATCCCCATCTCCTGGGACAGGCGGGCCAGATCGTCGAGGGCCTGGGTGCGGTCGGCGTGGAGGCGGTCCTTGTAGGCCTTCACGTCGTGGAAGCGGACCCGGCGATGGGTGCCGACCTTGTGGAAGGGGATGGTGCCGCCTTCCAGCAGGCCGATCAGGTGCGGGCGCGAGACGTTGAGGAAGTCGGCGGCCTCCTGGGTGGTCATCTCGGCGTGGATCGGGATCAGGGTGACGGCGTTGCCGTGGGTCATCTCGGTCAGGATGTGCGACAGCAGGCGCGACACCGAGCGCGGCAACACCAGGGCCTGACCGTCATCAAGCTGCACCCGCAGTTCCGAGCGGGTATGGCCGGCGAGGATACGCCCGGCTTCCTCGGCCATCCGGGTCTCGTCCTCGGTCGGGACCACCGGGTCGTAGGCCTTCAGGTCCGACATCGTTCTCTCCCGTCGTTGGCGTCCAGACACGCGATCACCGCCGCGCCTCCGATAGATGGCGCATCACCGCAACGAACGCAACAACCGAAACAAACGAAACGGTCGGGAGGCCGCCTCGCGGCATTCCTGCAGCCGCGCATGCGGTGGACGACTTCGCCGCTTGCACCCGTTTGAACTCGGCGGTGGTCACCGGCTGGGGATCGTCGGCAACGATCATCTCGACCGCCAGCCACGCGGCGACGACGCGGCGGGGATCGATTTCGGCCTTGCGCAACCGCGCCCACAGCGCCGCGGAAGGCCTCGACCGAGGGGCCGGCGTTGCGGAACAGGGCCTCGACCCGCTCGACGGCGTTGCGCACCCAGAACACGTCGCCGTTGGCGGTCAGCCACGCCATCGCCGCCCGGCGGTAGGGGGCAAGCTCCTTGCCGGCATAGGATCGCTTGGTCGCGCAGCTTGCGGGCCTGCTTCAGGTCGCGGGTGTCGAGACCTTCGCGGGTCTCGCGGCCGTGGGGGGATCCGGTGCGGGGATTGGTGCGTCCGACCAGCGCGACGGGCGTGACCATGCGGAAGCACCATCCGGTGCCCTGGCCGCGCGGCTGGAACAGGAAGAGGGTGTCGAGCATGTCGTCGTCGGCCATGTCCGCGTTGTCCATCGTGGACAACAGACCGTTCAACAACGTGCCGAATTTTTCTTTGAAATCAACGCCTTAAAACGAGTGGCGTCCCCAAGGGGATTCGAACCCCTGTTACCGCCGTGAAAGGGCGGTGTCCTAGGCCTCTAGACGATGGGGACAACTCGAGGCGGAGGCGAGCTTATAGCCGGGTTGTTCGAACCGCGCAAGCCCCCTTTTTATCCTTTCGCCAAAAAAGAAGGGGGTCCGGGGCATCGCCCCGGCGGGTCCGCGGGCAGAGCCCGCGCAACCCCCGCCCGGACCTCAGAGAATGAACTTGGCCAGATCGGCCGTCTGAGCCAGCGTGCCCACCCGCTCCCGCACCAGAGCCGGGGTGATGGTGATCGCCGTTCCCGGCGGCTGGTCGGGAGCGGAGAAGCTGATCTCCTCCAGCAGCCGTTCCATCACCGTATGCAGCCGGCGCGCGCCGATGTTCTCGACGGTGGCGTTGATCTCCGCCGCCAGGGCGCCGATGGTGTCGATCGCCGCCGGTTCGAACGTCAGATCCACCCCCTCGGTGGCGAGCAGGGCGGTGTATTGCTTGATCAGGCTGGCTTCCGGCTCGGTCAGGATCCGCACCAGTTCGTCGCGCCCGAGCGGCGCCAGTTCGACCCGGATCGGCAGCCGCCCCTGGAGTTCCGGCAGCAGGTCGGACGGCTTGGCGAGGTGGAACGCCCCCGAGGCGATGAACAGCACATGGTCGGTCCGCACCGAGCCATGCTTGGTCGCCACCGTGGTGCCCTCGATCAGCGGCAGCAGGTCGCGCTGCACCCCTTCGCGGCTGACGTCGCCGCCGACATGGGTTTCGCTCGACCGGGCGCAGATCTTGTCGATCTCGTCGATGAAGACGATGCCGTGGTTCTCGACCGCGCCGATCGCCTCCTTCACCACCCGCTCCTGATCGAGCAGCTTGTCGGATTCCTCGGCGGTCAGCAGGTCGAGCGCGGCCTTGCAGGTCAGCCGGCGCGGCTTGGTGCGGTTGCCGAGCGCCTTGCCGAGGATCTCGTTGAGATTGAGCATCCCCATCTGGGCGCCGGGCATCCCGGGAATGTCGAAATTGGGCAGGGCGGTGTCGGCGGCCTGGATCTCGACCTCGCGCTCGTCGAGCGCGCCCTCGCGCAGCATCTTGCGGAATTTCTGCCGGGTGTCGGCGCTGGCATGGCTGCCGGCCAGGGCGTCGAGCAGCCGGTCCTCGGCGGCGATCTCGGCCTTGGCCACCACCTGCTTGCGCAGCCGCTCGCGGGTCATGGTGATCGCCACCTCGACCAGATCGCGCACGATCTGCTCGACGTCGCGGCCGACATAGCCGACCTCGGTGAACTTGGTCGCCTCGACCTTAAGGAACGGCGCCTGGGCGAGCCGGGCGAGGCGGCGGGCGATCTCGGTCTTGCCGACCCCGGTCGGGCCGATCATCAGGATGTTCTTGGGCAGCACCTCCTCGCGCAGGGCGTCGGGGAGCTGCTGGCGGCGCCAGCGGTTGCGCAGGGCGATGGCGACCGCCCGCTTGGCGTCGTGCTGGCCGACGATGAAGCGGTCGAGTTCCGAGACGATCTCGCGGGGGCTGAAGGCGGGGTTCATAGGCTTTCGACGATCACCGAGCGGTTGGTGTAGACGCAGATGTCGGCGGCGATCCCCATCGCCTTGCGGGCGATCGCCTCGGCGTCGAGCCCGTCGATGTCGATCAGGGCGCGCGCCGCCGCCAGGGCGTAATTGCCGCCCGAGCCGATGCCGATCAGCCCGTCCTCGGGCTCCAGCACGTCGCCCTGGCCGGTCAGCACCAGCGAGACCTCGGCGTCGGCCACCGCGATCATCGCCTCGAGCCGGCGCAGATAGCGGTCGGTGCGCCAGTCCTTGGCCAGCTCGACGCAGGCACGGGTCAACTGGCCGGGATGCTTCTCGAGCTTCCCTTCCAGCCGTTCGAGCAGGGTGAAGGCGTCGGCGGTGGCGCCGGCGAAGCCGACCAGGATCCGGCCGTTGCCGATCCGGCGCACCTTGCGGGCATTGCCCTTGATCACGGTGGCGCCGAGGCTGACCTGACCGTCACCGGCGATCACCACCCGGCCGCCCTTGCGCACCGCCAGGATGGTGGTGCCGTGCCAGGAGGAGGAAGGACTGGACTCGCTCATGCTCTCTCCCCGCGCCTTTGGAAGCGGTTCGGGATGATGTGAAGCGGCGCCGTCCCGGAGCGACGGAGCGCCGGCCGGCGACCGGCCCGCATCCGGGCCGGTTCCGTTGCGTCCCCGCCGCGCCGGATCAGGCGGCGCGCGAGGCCGGGGATTCGGTCAGCAGGGCGTAGAGGGCGTCGGCATTGTCGGTGCCGCGCAGCTTTTCGCACACCGCGCGGTCCCGCAGCAGGCGCGACACCCGGGCCAGGGCCTTCAGGTGGTCGGCGCCGGCGGATTCCGGGGCCAGCAGCAGGAAGATCAGATCGACCGGCTGTTCGTCGATCGAATCGAACTGGATCGGCCGCTCCAGCCGGGCGAACAGGCCGTACAGCCGTTCGAGATTGGGCAGCTTGCCGTGCGGGATGGCGATGCCGTTGCCGACACCGGTGGTGCCGAGCCGCTCCCGTTCGAGCAGAACGTCGAAGATCGCGCGTTCATGCAGACCGGTGATTTCAGCCGCGCGCCGCGCCAGATCCTGCAGGGCCTGCTTCTTCGAAGTGGCGCGCAGATTCGAAATGACGGCGGACGGAGTGATCAGGTCGGTGATTTCCATGAATCCACCTATTCAGCGGGATGCGACTCCCGGCGGGCCCCCCCGGGCCGCGCCGGACGAGGGAGTCTCCCAACGACGGCACGTCTGTCCACCCCATGGGTTTCCCCTGGGGAGGCGCGGACCATAGTTCCCCCCGGGGTCCAAGTCAAGCGGACTGCCGGCCCGTCACCGCGCCCCCGCTCAAAGCCCCAGCGACTTTTCGCGGCGGCGTTGGACCGAGGAGGCGATGTTCATGGCCTCGCGGTACTTTGCCACCGTTCGGCGGGCGATGTCGATGCTTTCCGCCTTGAGGATCTCGACGATGCGTTCGTCGGACAGCACGTCCTTGCCCTCGGCGTCGATCAGCGTCTTGATCCGGTGGCGCACCGCCTCGGCCGAATGGGCGTCGCCGCCGTCGGCCGAGCCGATCGCCTGGGTGAAGAAGTACTTCATCTCGTAGATGCCGCGCGGGGTGGCGATGTATTTGTTCGAGGTCACCCGGCTGACGGTGCTTTCGTGCATCGCGATCGCCCCGGCGATGTCGCGCAGCACCAGCGGGCGGAGATGGCTGATGCCGTGGCGGAAGAACCCCTCCTGCTGGCGCACCAGCTCGGTCGCCACCTTGAGGATGGTGGTGGCGCGCTGGTGCAGCGACTTGACCAGCCAGTTGGCCGACTGGAACCGTTCGCTCAGATAGCTCTTGTCGTCCTTGCTGCGGGCGCTGCCGGTGACGGTGGCGTAATAGCGGGTGTTGACCAGCACCCGGGGCAGGGTGTCGGGATTGAGCTCGACCAGCCAGCCGCCATCCTGGGCGCGGCGCATCAGCACGTCGGGCACCACCACCGGCGCCATGGTGCGGTCGAAGCGCAGCGCCGGCTTGGGGTCGAGCGCCTTGATCTCGGCGATCATCTCGGCCAGATCCTCGCCATCGACCCCGCACACCCGCATCAGCCCGGGCAGGTCGCGCCGGGCCAGCAGGTCGAGATGGTCGAGCAGCGCCGCCATCGCCGGATCGAGCCGGTTGCGCTCGGCCAGTTGGAGGGCGAGACATTCCCTGAGGCTGCGGGCGAACAGGCCGACCGGATCGAAGCCCTGCACCCGGGCCAGCACCCGCTCGACCCGCGCCAGCGGACATCCCAGCCGCTCCGCCAGTTCGGCGAGGTCGCCGACCAGATAGCCGGCCTCGTCGAGCAGTTCGATCAGGTGCAGCGCGATCAGCCGGTCGCCCGGGTCGGTCAGATCGACGTTGATCTGGGCGACCAGATGGTCGTGCAGGCCGATCTCGCCGGCGGCGAGATGGTCGAGGCCGGATTCGTCCTCCTCGAAATCGGCACGGCCGCCGGCCCCCCAGCTGCCATAGCCCTCGAGCCCGACCGCGTCGGCGGCGCTGTCGTTGGTGAACAGGTTGTCGACATCGACGTCCATCGCCTCGGCGGCGCCGCCGGTGGCGGGGATCTCGTCGACGATCGAGGGTTCGGTGCGGGCGGAATCGAGCAGCGGCAGATCGGCGGCGTCGCCCGCCGGCTCGCCCGGCGGCTCGGCCGGGCCGTCGGCTTCCTCGCGCTCCAGCAGCGGATTGCGCTCCAGCTCCTGTTCGATGAAGGCCGACAGCTCAAGGCTGGAGAATTGCAGCAGCTTGATCGCCTGCTGCAATTGCGGCGTCATCACCAGCGACTGGGTCTGACGCAGATCGAGACGGGGGCCCAGGGCCATGGCGTGCGTCCCCTTCCCGGTTACAGGCTGAAATGTTCGCCCAGATAGACCCGCCGCACCCCCTCATGGGCGACGATCTCGGCCGGGCTGCCCTCCATCATCACCGATCCGCCATGCAGGATGTAAGCCCGATCGATGATGTCGAGCGTCTCGCGCACATTGTGGTCGGTGATCAGCACCCCGATGTCGCGATCCTTGAGGTGGGCGACCAGATCGCGGATTTCCGCCACCGCGATCGGATCGATGCCGGCCAGCGGCTCGTCGAGCAGGACGAAATGCGGCCGCCCGGCCAAGGCGCGGGCGATCTCGACCCGGCGCCGCTCGCCGCCCGACAGCGCCAGCGCCGGGGCGCGGCGCAGATGGGAGATGGCGAACTCGGTCAGCAGGGTTTCGAGGTCGTGCTCGCGCCGTTCGCGGTCGGATTCGACCACCTCGAGCACCGCCATGATGTTGCCCTCGACGGTCAGGCCGCGAAAGATCGAGGCCTCCTGCGGCAGATAGCCGATCCCCAGCCGGGCGCGGCGGTACATCGGCAGCGGCGTGATGTCGTGGCCGTCGAGCAGGATCGCCCCGTCATCGGGGGCGATCAGCCCGGTGATGCAGTAGAAACAGGTGGTCTTGCCGGCACCGTTGGGGCCGAGCAGCCCGACCGCCTCGCCCCGCTGCACCGCGATCGAGACGTCGCGCAGCACCGGGCGGCGCTTGAAATGCTTGCCGATCGAGCGGGCGACCAGGCCGGAAGCGGTCGAAACCGTCGGGGCCGCCGCCGTCGGGGCGGCGCCGTCCTGCGCGCTGTCGTCCTGCATCACTGGCCGCCGAGGTCCCCGATCGCGGGCACCCCTCCGCTCGGGGCCGCCGCGCCGCCGTCGCGTTTCTGCGGGGTGAACACGCCCTGCACCCGCCCGGGGGTTCCCCCGTTGGGCGGCGCGGGAAACAGCTTGCTGATCCCGGTCTTCATGTTGACGTAAGCCCACCCGCCTTCCAACTGGTTGCCGCCCTCGCGGGTCATCTTGACCGCGCCGGACAGGGTGGCGATCCCGGTGGCGGCGACATAATCGCCGCGGTCGCCGGTGATGACCTCCTTGGCGGTGGTCAGCACGACATGACCATAGGCGTCGGCCCGCTCCAAATCCAGGCTGTCCTCGCCGGCGCCGGACGCCTTCCGGGCCGCGCCCGCGGCGGCGGCCGGCGCCGGCTTGGCCGGCGCCGCGGCAGGGCCCTTGTCGTGGAAATGGGCGGTGATGACATCGGCGCGCAGGGTGCGGTCGCCGCGCGTCGCCACCGCGTCGCCGCGCAGCACCGCCATCTTCTTCCCTTCCCAATATTCGATCTGCTCGCTGGCCTGGAAGCTGTCGGTCGGGGTCACCAGCCGGGCCGGGCCGCCCTTCAGCACCAGCACCGCCTGATCGAGATCGTAGATCGCCTTGGTGCCGGTGGCGGTGTCGGTGGGCGAGCGGATCGTCACCACCGAGCCGTCGGCGTCGATCCGCCAGATCTCGTCGCCATTGGCGCCGTGGCGGTAATAGGCGGTCAGGGTGTCGGCATCGAGGGTCATGGTGCCGCGCACCGCCTTGGCGTTGCCGCTGGCGATCACCCGCAGCTCCTCGGCATGCCATTCGATGCCCTGGTCGGCGAACACCTGGAGCTGCTGCGCCCCGCCCTGGGCCATCGAAAAGCCCTGGGCCGAGGCGGAGAGAGGAGCGGCAAGGACCAGCGCCGCCAGCGCGGCCCCGGCCAGACGGGGGAGGACGGGCCGGGTCATCGCGGCGCGGCCCGCCGGCCGGAAAGAAGATCGTGCCCGGCGGTCCACAGCGTCATCCGGCTCTGGCCGGTGAAGGTCAGGCTCTGGCCCTTGTCGGTGACCTCGAACCCGGCGGCATCGATCGTCCCCTGCGGCCCGTGGCCGGTGACCGGCCGGTCGCCCCGCACGGTCGAGCGGGCCAGATCGACGGTGGCGGCGTCGGTGTGCAGCTCGGTGCCGGAATCATGGTAGAGGTTGACGTCGCCGGTCAGCAGCAGGGTCTGCTCCCCCTTGCGGTAGAGGCCGTTGGTGGCGCTGATCACCACGTTGGCGCCCGAGGCGGTGGTGAAATCGGCCTGGGGATGGTCGAGCTGGATCTGGTCGGCGCCGGCGCCACGGTCCTGCACCGCCAGCTCGGCGCTGAGCGCGTAGGGCCGGTTCGCCTGGTTGAGGCCGTAATACTGGGCGTTGCGCATGGCCAGGGTATCGACCTCCTTCAACGGCATCTTGGCGAACCCGACCTGGAAGCCCTCATGGTCCAGCGTCAGCTTCGGCCACACCACCACCAGACCCAGCAGCACCGCCGCCAGCGCCGGCAGCACCACCTTCATGACCCCGACGAAGCGGGAATAACGGGCGAACGGCCCGGCCGGCGCCGGGCGCGACCGCCGCCGCCACGACGATCCGCCGTCGCCGGACTCGGTCACGCCACCCCCGCCCGCAGGCAGTCATGGACATGCAGCACCCCGACCGGCCGCCCGGTCTCGTCGACCACGAACAGGCCGGTGATCGCCTTGGCGTTCATCAGGCCGAGCGCCTCGGCCGCGAGCAGGGTCGGCGCCACCGTCTTGGGGTTGGCGGTCATCACCTCGGCGGCGGTCAGCGCCAGCAGGTCGCCGCGCAGGTGGCGGCGCAGGTCGCCGTCGGTGACGATCCCGATCAGCCGGCCGTCGCCATCGACGATGCCGGCGCAGCCCAGGCTCTTTTCGGTCATCACCAGCAGCACGCTGCCCATCGGGGTGTCGGGGGCGGCCAGCGGCAGCTCGGCGCCGCCATGCATCAGGTCGGACACCCGCAGCAGGTGGCGGCCAAGCTGGCCGCCGGGATGGAACAGGCGGAAATCGGCGGCGGTGAAGCCCTTGCGTTCGAGCAGGGTCACCGCCAGCGCGTCGCCGAGCGCCAGCATCATGGTGGTCGAGGTGGTGGGGGCCAGCCCCATCGGACAGGCCTCGGGCTGGCGCGGCAGCACCAGGGCGACGCTGGCGGCCTGGGCCAGGGTGCTGTCGGCCCCGCCGGTGATGCCGATCAGCGGAATCGAGAAGCGGCGGCAATAGGCGATGAAATCGCCCAGTTCCGGCGTCTCGCCCGAATTGGACAGCGCCATCACCGCGTCGTCGCGGGTGACCATGCCGAGATCGCCGTGGCTGGCCTCGGCGGGATGGACATAGAAGGCGGGCCGGCCGGTTGAGGCCAGGGTGGCGGCGATCTTGCGGGCGACATGGCCGCTTTTGCCCATCCCGGTGACCACCACCCGGCCCGAGGCGGCCTCCAGCGTCTCGACCGCGGCGACGAACGCCTCGCCCAGGCTGGCGGCGAGTTCGCCCAGCGCGGCGGCCTCGGTGGCGAGGACACGGCGGGCGATGGCGATGGCGGTGGTGACGGCGGCGGTCATGGCGGCGGGTCCGAACTGGGGCCGGGGGGTGCGCCTGGGCGCGCCCAAGGCCCCCTACTATACGAATCCCCCGGGTGACGGAAAGGCAAAACGCGACGGCGCAACCGACGGGCGGTGCCGTCGGCCGGGCGTCGCGGCGCCCCGGCCCGGCCGGAGCCGGGGCGGCGGCCGATCAATGGGCGAAGATGTCTTCCTCGGCCCAGCCGGCGAGATCGAGCTCGGCCCGGTCGGGCAGGAAGTCGAAACAGGCCCGGGCCAGCGCCGTCCGCCCCTCGCGCGCCAACAGGGCGTCCAACCGCTCGCGCAGCCGGTGCAGGTGCAGCACGTCGGAGGCGGCATAGGCGATCTGCTCGTCGCTGAGGCTGGGCGCGCCCCAGTCGGAGCATTGCTGCTGCTTCGACAGCTCGACCCCGAGCAGTTCGCGGCACAGATCCTTGAGGCCGTGATGGTCGGTGTTGGTACGCACCAGCCGCGAGGCGGTGCGGGTGCAGTAGACCGGGGCGCAGCGCACGCCGAAATGGCGGCGGATCATCGCCAGATCGAACCGGGCGAAATGGAACAGCTTGGTCACCGCCGGGTCGGCCAGCAGCCCGGCCAGCACCGGCGCGTCCCAGCGCGGCTCGGGGAAATGGACGATGTGGGCGTTGCCGTCGCCGGCCGACAGCTGAACGACGCAGAGCCGGTCGCGGTGGAGGTTGAGCCCCATCGTCTCGGTATCGACGGCGATCGACGGCCCGAGATCGAGCCCGGCGGGAAGATCGCCGCGATGATAGAAATTGGTCACCGGCGCTGCTCCTTGCGTTCTGGGCCGGACCGGGCGGCACCGCCCGCCGGCCTGGACGCCCCGGAAGGGCGGCCCCCGACGGGCGCCCCTTCAACAAGGCATTGATTTAAAAGCGTTTTACCGCCCAGTTCCGCGCTGAGGTGTAGCATCCCGGCCGGAACGGATGCAAGGCTTTTGGACGCGGGGACCGCCTGGGCCCGGTCCGCGCTCCCTCCCCCGCCGGGTCCGGGGGCCCGCGGCCCGTGGCGGGCATGGGCGGAGCCCCCCACAGTCATTATCCGTTTACCGCCCGGCCCGCTTCACCCAATGATCGATTTTTCGCTCCACGCCATCCCAAATGGCGGTTATGGTTCCGCCCCGACGCTCGAGGGGATCCGGACGAAGTGGGGAGGTCGGCGGGATGTCGATCAGGTCATTCGGGAGCCTGTGCCTCGCCGCGCTGACCGTGCTGATCATCCTGGGGGCCGGGTCGCTGCTGATCGAGCGCTGGGCCACCTACCAGCGCGCCAGCCGCGCCTTTGTCGCCGAGGACCGGATCGGCCTCGCCTTCCGGGCGGCCACCACCCTCGCCGCCGAACGCGGCCCGGTCAACCGGGCGCTGCTGGTCGCCACGCCGCCGCCGGTCCTGGTCGAGGAACTGCGCACCGACGCCGCCGACAGCGACCGCGCGCTGGCGGCGCTCGAAGCGGCCCTGGCCGGCGACGGCGATCCCTTCGCCGCCCAACTGCCCGATCTGCGGGCCCGCATCGACGCGGCGCGCGCCCGGGTGGGGGAAAAGCTGCGGCGCCGGCCGGTCGAGCCGGCGCTGGAGACCAATCGCGAGGTGCTGGCGGTCTATCGCGCGGTGCTGGAGCAGATCGACCGCTTCCTCGCCGCGCGGATCGACGCCACCATCGCCCTCAGCCCGGAAACCGGGGTGCTGCTCGACCACGCCCGCGACGCCTGGAGCCTGCGCCTCCTCGCCGGCGAGAACGGGGTGCTGCTGGCCCGCATCGTCGCGCTCGGCCGGCCGATGAATCCGGCGGAACGCGACCGGCTCAACGCCACGGTCGGCGCGATCGACCAGCTCTGGCGCGACCTGACCCTGTTCGCCGCCGGCGCCAATTGTCCGCCCCACACCCGGGCCGGCCTCGCCCGGGCCCGCGACGGCTATTTCGGCCAGCACCGGCCGTTGCGCGAGCAGGTGATCGCCGCCGGGCTCGCCGCCACGCCCTATCCGGTCGATCTTGAAACCTGGCGGCGCGACTCGTTCGCCGCCAACGCCTCGCTGGTGGGGGCGATGGAGGCGGCGATCGAGGATTCCCGCCGCATCGCCGAGGCCGACCGCGCCCACGGCTTTCGCGGCATGGCGCTCGCGCTGGGGGCGATCGGCGGCGCGGTGGCGTTGGCCCTGGCGACGATGGCGCTGTTCGTCGCCCGGGTGATCGGGCCGCTGCTGCGCCTGTCCGAGGTGATGACACGGATGAGCGGGGGCGAACGCGGCATCGAGATCCCCTACCGCGACCGTCCCGACGAGATGGGCGGAATCTCGCGGGCGCTGGCGGTGTTCCAGGACAGCCTGGGCCGCCTCGCCCAACTGACGGCGCAGCGGGAGATGTGGCTGCTCGACCTCGCCAATTCCGACCACCTCACCGGCTGCCTCAACCGGCGCGGCTTCCTGTCCGCCGCCGGGGCGGCGCTGTACCGCGCCCGCCAGCAGGGGCTGCCGGTGGCGATGCTGGTGCTCGACATCGATCATTTCAAACGGATCAACGACCAGTACGGCCACGCCGCCGGCGACGCGGTGCTGCGCGAGGTGGTGCGCCGCTGCCGCGCGGTGCTGCGCCAGGGCGATCTGTTCGGCCGGCTGGGCGGCGAGGAATTCGTGCTGCTGCTGACCGATGCCGCCGAGGCCGGCGCGCTGCGGGTGGCCGAGGCGATCCGCCGCGAGGTGGCGGCGGCGCCGGTCTGCCTCGCCGGCGAACGCCCGGTCGGGGTGACCATCAGCGTCGGCCTGCTGGTCTGCCGCGACGGCGGCGGCGGGCTGGAGGAGCTGATCGCCAGCGCCGATGCCGCGCTGTTCCGCGCCAAGGACGCCGGCCGCAACCGGGTGTTCACCGCCTCGGCGCCGCTGGCCGGCTGATCGCCCCCGGGGGGAAGGAAACGTGGCCGAGCCCACAAACAAAAAAAGGCGTGGCGCCCCGGAGGGGGCGCCGCCTGTTGGCCGGCTCAACGATGTTTTGGATGCTTCCTCGCGAAGGAGGATGGTGCCCAGGAGAAGACTCGAACTTCCAAGGCCTTTCGGCCACTAGTACCTGAAACTAGCGCGTCTACCAATTTCGCCACCTGGGCAGGTAGCCTCCGAACGACCGCCGCCGTCCGAGGCCCGAAGAAATATTCGGATCTGCCCTTCCCGTCAACGCCTTTTTTTCATCGTCGTGAATTTTTTTCGCGGCCCCCCGCTTGGCGGGGCGACCGCGCTCCCGGGAGGACGGATCAGGGCTCGCGCACCAGCCGCAGGCCGATGAACGGGCATTTGACGTCGGTGTCGCTCTTGCGGGTGGTGACCCGGATCTGGGCGGGATAATTGCCCCACGACCCGCCGCGCAGCACCCGCGACAGGCATTCGCCGTCCTGGCGCGGCTTGGCGTCGGCCGGGGCGCCGGCATGGGACTCGGTCCAGCAATCCTCGGTCCATTCGTAGAGATTGCCGCTCATGTCGTAGAGGCCGAAGGCGTTGGCCGCCTTGCCCGCCACCGGGCGGGTGCCGGTGTTGCGGCTATTGCCGTTGTACCAGCCGACCGCCGCCGGATCGGAGCCGCCGCAATAGGGATCGTCGGGATGGCCGGCGCGGCAGGCATATTCCCATTCCGCCTCGCTCGGCAGCCGGTAACGCCCGGTCGAGCCCTTGTTGAGCTTGGCGACGAAGGCGTGGGCGTCCTCCCAGGTGACCTGATCGACCGGGTAATCCTCGCTTTTCTGGAATTTCGACGGATTGGTTTCCATCAGGGTCTTCCACTGGCCCTGGGTGATCTCGGTGCGCGACATCCAGAAGCCGCCGACCCGGCGCTGGTGGCGCGGCCGGTCGGTCTCGGGGCAGGCCTCGGCGCCGTCGCAGCCGATCGTCGCCGCGCCGCCCGGCACCCAGACGAAGACGATGCCGGTGGCCGGTTCGGTCCAGGTCTTACCCGCCGCCGGCTCGGCCCCGGCCGGTCCGGTCGCGCCCAGCAGCAGCGCCGCCAGTGCCATCCGCCGCAGCGCGCCGTCGATTGATCGCGTCGTCATGATCGCTCCTCCAGACTGCCGACTGACCCGCCAGTCAAATCCCGCCGCCGGCCGCCTCGCCATGACATTTCTCCATCGCCGCCAGGGCACGGCGGCGGGCGGCGTCATGTTCGACGATCGGCGCGGGATAGGTCTGGCCCAGCCGCAGGCCGGCCTGACGCAGCACCGCCGCCGGGGCCGCCCACGGCCGGTGGAGCCAGCGGTCGGGCAGCCCGGCCAGTTCGGGGCACCAGCGGCGGACATAGGCGCCGGCGGGATCGAACTTCTCGCCCTGGAGCGCCGGGTTGAAGATGCGGAAGAACGGGGCGGCGTCGGCGCCGCAGCCGGCGACCCATTGCCACGAGGCGGGATTGCTGGCCGGATCGGCATCGACCAGGGTATCGGCGAACCAGGCCGCGCCGGCGGTCCAGGGCAGCAGCAGATCCTTGACCAGGAACGACGCCGTCACCATCCGCACCCGGTTGTGCATCCAGCCGGTTTCCCACAATTCCCGCATCCCGGCATCGACCAGCGGATAGCCGGTGCGGCCCCGTTGCCACGCCGCCAGTTCGGCCGGATCGTCGCGCCAGGGGAAGGCGGCGAACGCCCCGCGCAGCGGCTGGGTGGCGAGGTCGGGCTGGCTGAACAGCAGATGGGCGCAGAACTCGCGCCAGCCCAGTTCGGCCAGGAACTTGTCGGCGTCGGCCCCTGCCGGCATCGCGTCGCGCACGGCGTGGAACAGGGCGCGCGGCGAGATCTCGCCCCAGGCCAGATGCGGCGACAGGCGCGAGGTGACGGCGCGGCCGGGCAGATCGCGCCCCTCGGCGTAGCCGGCCAGCCCCCGGTCGAGAAAGGCGGCGAGGCGGTCGCGCGCGCCTTCCTCGCCCGGGCTCCAGGCGGCGCGCAGGCCGCCGGCCCAGTCCGGCGCGGTCGGCAGCCAGCCCCAGGAGTCGAGCCGCTCCCCCGCCGGCTGGTCCGGGCAGGGGCGCAGGTCGGCCGGCTCCGGCAATGGCCGCTCCGGCAGCGGCGCGGCGCGGCAGGCGCGCCAGAACGGGGTGAACACCCGGAACGGCCCGCCGCTTTGGGTGGCGATCTCCCACGGCTCGAACAGCAGATTGGCCTTGAAGCTGCGCGCCTCGATCCCGCGCGCCGCCAGCGCCGCCTTGACCGCCCGGTCGGTCGCCACCCCCGCCGGGGTATAGCGCCGGTTCCACAGCACGCAATCGGCCCCGGTGGTGGCGATCACCTCGTCGAGCACCGCCGCCGCCGCGCCCCGGCGCAGCAGCAGGGTCAGCCCGCGCCGCTCCAGCGCGGCGGCCAGCGCGGCGACGGCATGATGGCGCCACCAGCGCGCCGCGCCGCCGTCGCTTTCCGCCTCGGCGCCGCCGGTTTCGTCGATCAGCAGCGGGATCACCGGCCGGCCCAGGGCGGCGGCGGCGTGGAGGGCAGGGTGGTCGGCCAGCCGCAGGTCGCGGCGGAACCAGACGATCGCCGGTCTTGTCATCGCGGGGTTCCTTCGTCAAAGTCGGGGCGCAGATTTCCGCAGCCGAACCCGGCTGCCGCAAGGAGGATGCCCGATGCTCCCGCACTCCCTTCGCCTGATGCCGCTGGCGGCGGCGCTGACCCTGTCGGCCGCGCCGGCCCTGGCCTCCGACGCCTCCGACGTCGCCCGCGAAACCCGGGTGCCGGTGGCGGTGGTCGAACACACCTTCGCCCAGGTCGATGCCTTCTACGCCGCCGCCAACGGACCGGCCAACCGGCTGTCGAGCGGGGTGGTCAAGGAACTGGCGCTGAAGGCGATCCGCAGCCGGATGTCGAACCTCGACGACAGCGGCCCGGGCAAAAGCTCGGAGGCCAGCGCCGAGGACAAGCACGCCACCTACCGCGTCAGCGTCCGCACCACCCGGCACGACAGCACCGAGACCCAGGACTGCTTCGACAATACCGTCACCGCGACCGCGTCGGAAGAGCTGCCGGCGATCAAGGACGGCCAGTTCACCTTCAATTCGGTCCATCCCAAGGTCAGCACCCAGTCGTGGAGCCTCGGCTTCTGCCGCTCGCCGCTGGCCGGCGGCGGCTGGTCGGACTGGGTGCCGAGCGGACGGTAAGCCGCGCGCTCCACCAATCTCCTTTTGGCGGGCTGCCGCCCGCACCCGCTTGGGGCGATGCCCCAAACCCCCTTCCCTTTTTGTAAAAAGAGGGTCCGGGGCATCGCCCCGGTTGGGTTTGGGCGAAAGCCCAAGAGTTTTCGAGAACCGCTGCGCCACCATCGCGCTACTTCCCAAAACCGGTGGCGGGCTTTATGGTCCGCCGGTTATCGAGGATAATCGGCCGCCATGACCAAGCTTTCGCACATCCGCAATTTTTCGATCGTCGCCCACATCGACCACGGCAAGTCCACGCTGGCCGACCGCCTGATCCAGTCCTGCGGCGCCATCGAGGCGCGCGAGATGAAGGAGCAGATCCTCGACTCGATGGACATCGAGCGCGAGCGCGGCATCACCATCAAGGCCCAGACGGTGCGGCTGATCTACCGCGCCCAGGACGGCGAGACCTATCAGCTCAATCTGATGGACACGCCCGGCCACGTCGATTTCGCCTACGAGGTGTCGCGGTCGCTCGCCGCCTGCGAGGGCTCGCTGCTGGTGGTCGATGCCAGCCAGGGGGTCGAGGCGCAGACGCTCGCCAACGTCTATCACGCCCTCGACGCCGGGCATGAAGTGGTGCCGGTGCTCAACAAGATCGACCTGCCCGCCGCCGAGCCCGACCGGGTCAAGCAGCAGATCGAGGACGTGATCGGGCTCGACACCAGCAACGCGGTGATGATCTCGGCCAAGACCGGGCTCGGCATCGGCGACGTGCTGGAAGCCCTGGTCCAGCGCCTGCCCGCGCCCGAGGGCGAGCTTGACGCTCCGCTCCAGGCCCTGCTGGTCGATTCCTGGTACGATTCCTACCTCGGCGTGATCATCCTGGTCCGGATCAAGAACGGCGTGCTGAAGAAGGGCCAGAAGATCCGCATGATGGCCACCGGCGCCGCCTATCAGGTTGACAGCGTCGGCTATTTCACCCCGAAGATGATCCATGTCGATGAACTGAAGCCGGGCGAGATGGGCTTCTTCACCGCCGGGATCAAGGCGGTGGCCGACACCAAGGTCGGCGACACCGTCACCGACGACAAGAAGCCGGCCGAGACGCCGCTGCCCGGCTTCAAGCCGAGCGTGCCGGTGGTGTGGTGCGGGCTGTTCCCGATCGACGCCGCCGATTACGAGGATCTGCGCGATTCGCTCGCCAAGCTGCGCCTCAACGACGCCAGCTTCCAGTACGAGCCGGAGACCTCGGCCGCGCTGGGCTTCGGCTTCCGCTGCGGCTTCCTCGGCCTGCTGCACCTGGAGATCATCCAGGAGCGGCTGGAACGCGAGTTCAACCTCGACCTGATCACCACCGCCCCCAGCGTGGTCTATCGTGTCACCCTGACCAACGGCGAGACGCTCGACCTGCACAATCCGGCCGACATGCCGGACGTGGCGCGGATCGACCATATCGACGAGCCGTGGATCAAGGCGACGATCATGGTGCCGGACGAGTATCTCGGCCCGGTGCTGACCCTGTGCACCGAGCGGCGCGGCCAGCAGGTCGACCTGACCTATGCCGGCAGCCGGGCGATGGCGGTCTACCGTCTGCCGCTCAACGAGGTGGTGTTCGATTTCTACGACCGGCTGAAATCGATCTCGCGCGGCTATGCCAGCTTCGATTACGAGATCGATTCCTATTCGGAAAGCGATCTGGTCAAGGTGTCGATCCTGGTCAATGCCGACCCGGTCGACGCGCTGTCCTTCATCGTCCACCGCAGCAACGCCGAATCGCGCGGTCGCAGCATCTGCCAGCGGCTGAAGGAACTGATTCCGCGCCAGATGTTCCAGATCGCGATTCAGGCGGCGATCGGCGGCCGCATCGTCGCCCGCGAATCGATCAGCGCCCTGCGCAAGGACGTCACCGCCAAATGCTATGGCGGCGACATCAGCCGCAAGCGCAAGCTGCTGGAGAAGCAGAAGGAGGGCAAGAAGCGGATGCGCCAGTTCGGCAAGGTCGAGATTCCGCAGAGCGCCTTCCTCGCCGCCCTCAAGATGGGCGACGACTGACCCACCCGACCCATTGATGGGATCCAAGGGCCTTGCGGCCCTTGGCGGGTGTGGGCGGAGCCCACCCTTCCGCCGCCGCCCCTGGGCGACCCGCGGGGAAAGGCGTAAAGATAGTCGCTCCGTTCGTTTTTGACGCCGGGGGGCCCAGGTGAAACCATTGCTGCTCGATACCCGTCTCGATCTGTTGCCGGACTATCCGTTTGCCCGGCTCAATGCCCTGCTGGGCGCGCCGGCCGGCCCCGACGCGGTGGTGATGTCGATCGGCGAGCCGCAGCACGCGCCGCCGCCCCAGACCGCCGAAATCCTCGCCGCCGAGGCCGGCAAATGGAACAAATACCCGCCCGCCGCCGGCACCGCCGATTTCCGCGCCGCCGTGGCCGGCTGGCTGACCCGGCGCTATGCCCTGCCGGCCGATCTGATCGATCCCGAGCGGGCGGTGCTGCCGGTGGCCGGCACCCGCGAGGCGCTGTTCCTGATCGCCCAGACGGTGTGCGGCCGCCGCCGCGACGGCTCGCGCCCGGTGGTGCTGCTGCCCAATCCGTTCTATCAGGTCTATGCCGGGGCGGCGGTGATGGCCGGGGCCGAGCCGGTATTCGTGCCCGGCGCCGGCGGCCCGACCGGCCTGCCCGATTATTCGACCCTGCCGCCGGCTTTGCTCGACCGGGTGGCGCTGGCCTATCTGTGCAGCCCGGCCAACCCACAGGGCCGGGTCGCCTCGGCCGAACTGCTGAAACGCACCATCGCCACCGCGCGGCGCCACGGCTTCGTCCTCGCCGCCGACGAATGCTATTCCGAGATCTGGGACCGCGCCCCCCCGCCCGGCGCGCTTGAGGTCTGCGCCGCGATGGGCGAGGGCCTGTCGCATGTGGTGGTGTTCAATTCGCTGTCGAAGCGTTCCAGCCTGCCCGGCCTGCGCTCCGGCTTCGTCGCCGGCGACGAGACGGTGATCGCCGCCTTCGCCCGGCTGCGCTCCTATGGCGGGGCGGCAACGCCGCTGCCGGTGCTGGCGGTGGCCACCGCGCTGTGGCGGGACGAGGCCCATGTCGAGGCCAACCGGGCCCTCTATCGCACCAAGATCGACGCGGCCGAACGGCTGCTGGGCGGCCGGTTCGGCTTCGCCCGGCCCGAGGGCGGCTTTTTCCTCTGGCTCGATGTCGGCGACGGCGAGGCGGCGGCCAAACGCCTGTGGCAGGAGGCGCGGATCCGGGTGCTGCCCGGCGCCTATCTCGCCGGCACCGGCGCCGACGGCGTCAATCCCGGCCAGCGCTTCATCCGGGTCGCGCTGGTGCATGACCCCGCCACCACCGAAGCGGCGCTGACCCGCCTCGCCGCCCTGCTCGGCGCCTAGGCCGATGGCGGCGGCCCCCGCCCGCTCGACCCGCGGCCGCGCCGGCTTCCTGCCGCGCGGCTCGATCGAGTTCCTGCGCCGCCGCCTGTTCCAGGCCGGCGGCGGGGTGCTGATCCTGCTCGCGCTGACGCTGGCCGCGATCCTCGCCACCGCCGATCCGCACGATCCCAGCATCGACACCGCCGCCGACGGCCCGGTGCGCAACCTGCTCGGCCGCCCCGGCGCAATGCTGGCCGACCTGCTGTTGCAGACGGTGGGCTGGGGCGGCGGCGCGCTGGTGGCGGCGATGCTGGCCTGGGGGGTGGTGCTGCTGGTGCGGGCCACCCCGCCGAAAAGCTGGGCGCCCCGGCTGATGCTGCTGCCGCTGGCGATGCTGAGCCTCGCGGTCGGGCTGGCCACCCTGCCCGGCGGCGATCCCGATCAATTGCCGGCCGGCCCGGGCGGCGCGCTCGGCCGCCTGATCGTCGAGGGAGTCGGCGGGCTGCTGCCCGGCAGCCTCGGCGCCGACATCGTCGGGCCGCTGGCCGGCCTGCTGGCGCTCGGCCTGCTGCTGGTGACGATCGGCCTGTCGCCGGGCGAATGGCGCGGCGTGTTCGGCCGCCTGCCCGGCACCCTGCTGCGGCTGGTGCTGCTGGTGATCCCGGCCCGGCGTGGCGCGCCGGTGGCCCGCACCCTGCCCAACCGGGCGCCGCGCCGGGCAACGATGCCGCAGGCCCCCGCCCCCCGCGCCGAACCGGGGGACGAGCCGCCGCCCTTCGCGACCGAGCCGCCCGATCCCGACGGGTTCGAGGCCGAGGCCGAAGAGGACGAGCCGCCGATTCCGGTCTCCTCCCGCCCGGCCCCGCCCCGCGCCGCCCCGGCGCCGCCGCCGGCCGGAACCCACGAACTGCCGCCGCTCGGGCTGCTGTCGCCGACCCCCGACCAGGGCGGCCAGCGCCAGACCCAGGAGGGGCTGGCCCACAATGCCCGCATGCTCGAAGCGGTGCTGGAGGATTTCGGCGTCAACGGCAAGGTGGTCAAGGTCCGCCCCGGCCCGGTGGTGACGCTGTACGAACTGGAGCCGGCCCCCGGCACCAAGACCAGCCGGGTGATCGGGCTGGCCGACGACATCGCCCGCTCGATGAGCGCGCTGTCGGTCCGCATCGCCACCATCCCCGGCCGCAGCGTGATCGGCATCGAGCTGCCCAACACCCGGCGCGAGACCGTCTATCTGCGCGAACTGCTCGAATCCGAACAATTCGCCCAGGTGCCGTCGCGGCTGACCCTGGTGCTGGGCAAGGATATCGGCGGCGGGCCGGTGATGGTCGATCTCGCCCGCATGCCCCACCTGCTGATCGCCGGCACCACCGGCTCGGGCAAGTCGGTG
This sequence comes from Phaeospirillum tilakii, assembly GCF_042683125.1. Classification (NCBI taxonomy): domain Bacteria; kingdom Pseudomonadati; phylum Pseudomonadota; class Alphaproteobacteria; order Rhodospirillales; family Rhodospirillaceae; genus Phaeospirillum; species Phaeospirillum tilakii. The sequence continues at coordinate 176,583 of NZ_JBHUIY010000003.1, read as the reverse complement.
GCAGTCAACACCATGATCCTGTCGCTGCTCTACCGGCTGGCGCCGGAGGAATGCCGGCTGATCATGATCGACCCCAAGATGCTCGAACTGTCGGTCTATGACGGCATCCCCCATCTGCTGGCCCCGGTGGTGACCGAGCCGCCCAAGGCGGTGCTGGCCCTCAAATGGGCGGTGCGCGAGATGGAGGACCGCTACCGGGCGATGAGCCAGCTCGGCGTGCGCAACATCGCCGGCTACAACAACCGCCTGCTCGAAGCGCGCGGCCGGGGCGAGGTGCTGACCCGCACCGTCCAGGTCGGCTTCGACCCCGAGACCGGCAAGCCGCTCTACGAGAACCAGACCCTGGCGCTCGAACCCCTGCCCTTCATCGTCATCATCGTCGACGAGATGGCCGACCTGATGCTGGTCGCCGGCAAGGAGATCGAGGCGGCGGTGCAGCGCCTCGCCCAGATGGCCCGCGCCGCCGGCATCCATCTGATCATGGCGACCCAGCGCCCGTCGGTCGATGTCATCACCGGCACGATCAAGGCCAATTTCCCCACCCGCATCTCGTTCCAGGTCACCTCGAAGATCGACAGCCGCACCATCCTCGGCGAACAGGGGGCGGAGCAATTGCTCGGCCAGGGCGACATGCTCTACATGGCGGCGGGCGGCCGCATCACCCGCGTCCACGGCCCGTTCGTTTCCGACACCGAGGTCGAGCGGGTGGTCGAATTCCTGCGCGGCCAGGGCGAACCCTGCTATGTCGAGGCGGTGACCGAGGAAGAGCCGGTGGCCGAGGCCGGCGGCGGCGGCGGCGGTTCGGGCGACGATCTCTACGATCAGGCGGTGGCGCTGGTGACCCGCGAGGGCAAGGCCTCGACCAGTTTCGTGCAGCGCCACCTTCAGATCGGCTATAACCGCGCCGCCCGCCTGATCGAGCGGATGGAGGCCGAAGGGGTGGTCAGCCGCCCCAACCATGTCGGCAAACGCGAGGTGCTCGCCCGCGGCGGCGAATATTAGCTCCCTGACGAGAAAGGCAACGCCCCATGATCCGGGCCAGCTATCGAGTGATTTTCGCGGCGCTGACGCTGGCGCTGCTGGCCGCCGCCCCGGCGCGCGCGGCCGACCCCAAGCCGGCGGTGCTGTCGGCCGAGGACAAGGCCGACATCGCCCGCGCCGAGGCCTATCTCAACGCCGTCACCACCCTCAAAGCCCGCTTCCTGCAAAGCTCGCCCAACGGCGCCGCCGCCGAGGGCGACGCCTATCTGTCGCGGCCGGGCCGGCTGCGCCTGCAATATGATCCGCCCAGCCCGCTGCTGGTGGTCGCCGACGGCACCTTCCTGATCGTCTACGACCGCGAACTGGGCGACCCCAGCTACGTCCCGCTCGGCCAGACCCCGGCCGGCGTGCTGGTCCAGCCCAACCTCCGCCTTACCGGCGGCGAGGTCACCGTCACCCGCGTTTCCCGCCTGCCCGGCGTGGTGCGGATCTCGGCGGTCGAATCCGAGGACCCCGCCTCGGGCGAGATCACCCTGGTGTTCTCCGACCACCCGTTCGAGCTGAAGCAGTGGCAGGTCCGCGACGCCCAGCATCAGGTCACCACCGTCTCGCTGTTCGACGTCCGCACCGGAGTCAGCCTCGATCCCAAGCTGTTCCAGTTCGTCGATCCCAAATTCGCCAAGCCGCAGATGAATCTCAATTAAACGCGGGCTCTGCCCGCACCCGCCAAGGGCCGCAAGGCCCTTGGAACCCTTTGGTTTTAAGCCTGGTCGATCAGGTGGACGAAGGAGCCCGCCACCCGGCCGTCGGTCAGGCCGCAGGTGCCGAGGTCGCCGCCATCGGCGCCCTGGATCGTGAACAGCGGGGGGCCCTGCTCGGACAAAATTCGGGCGTAGTGGAATTCGTGGCCGCGAAAGGCGGCGCCGGCCGGGCCGAGCGGGCCGGCGGTCCGCGTCGCCGCTTGGCGGTAGCCGAGATGCAGGCGCGGGCGGGCGAACGAGGTTTCCAGGCCCAGCAGGCCGAGGAACGCATGGCGGGTGCCGTCCTGGTCCTCCAGCCCCCGTCCCAGCAGGATATAGCCGCCGCATTCGCCGAACACCGCCGCCCCACGCGCGGCGGCGGCGCGCACGCCCGACAGGAAGACATGGTTGGCGGCGAGGCGGGCGGGGTGCAGTTCGGGGTAGCCGCCCGGCAGGTAGACCGCGTCGGCGCTGGGGTCGGGGGATTGGTCGGCCAGCGGGGAGAAGGGCAGCAGTTCGGCTCCGGCGGCGCGCCAGCCGGCCAGGGTGGCGGGATAGGCGAAGGCACAGGCCAGATCGCTGGCATAGGCGATGCGCTGGCCGAGCGGCGGCAGCGGGCAGGGGGGCGGGGCGGTCAAACAGGACGGGCGGGCCAGCGCGATCAGGGCGTCGAGGTCGAGCGCCTCGGCCAGCCGCTCGGCGGTGGCGTCGAGCCGGGCCTCAAGATCGGCATGTTCCGCCGCCTGGACCAGACCGAGATGGCGGCTGTCCAGTTCGAGCCCGCTCAGCGGCGGCACCGTGCCGAGCTGGACCACCTCGGGGCAGGCGGCGCGGCTGGCGGCGGCGATCGCCGCCGCCGCGCGCGGGCTGCGCACCCGGTTGAACACCACCCCGGCGATGCCGGGGCCGGGCCGCAGCCGGTCGAACCCGGCCAGCACCGCCGCCGCCGAGGCGATCATCCCCCGCCCGTCGATCACCAGCAGCACCGGCCAGCCGGTCGCCAGCGCCAGCGCGGCGGTGCTGCCGTCGGGCTGACCGGGGGCGACCAGGGCGCCGTCGAACAGCCCCATCACCCCCTCGCAGATCACCAGATCGGCATCGGCGCCCAGCCCGGCCACCAGCCCGGCCAGGGTGGCCGGCCGCATCGCCCAGCCGTCAAGCGACAGGCAGGGCCGGCCGCTGGCGGCGGCATGAAAGGCGGGGTCGATGAAATCGGGGCCGACCTTGGCCGAGGCCACCCGCAGCCCGCGCCGCCGCAGCGCCCGCAACAGGCCGAGCGTCACCGAGGTCTTGCCGCTGCCCGACGAAGGCGCGGCGACGATCAGGCCGGGCGCGGTCAAGGCCCGCCCTCCCCCAGCGCCAGCCGGACCGCCAGCAGCCCCAGCCAGCCGGCATTGACCAGCAGCAGCAGCGGCGCCACCCGGCGCAGACGCTGGCGCCAATGCCCGGCCAGACCCTCGCCCAGCAGGGCGATCACCGCCAGCATCGGCACGGTGCCGAGCCCGAACGCCGCCATCGCCAGCGCGCCGCGCCCGGGATCCCCCGTCGCCGCCGCCGCCGCCAGCGCGGCATAGACCAAGCCGCAGGGCAGCAGCCCCAGCGCCAGCCCGAGCAGCAGCCCGCGCCGGCCGGTCGGCGCCGCCAGCAGCGGCCCCAGCCGCCGCGCCCAGCCACCGCCGAACCCGATAACGGCGAACCCGGCGACGCCGGCACGCGGCAGGGCCTGAAGGGCCAGCAGCAGCGCCGCCAGCGCCAGCAATCCCGCCCCGACATACCGCGCCGCCGGCAGATCGCGCAGCAATCCGGCCCCGGCGGCGGCGAGGGCGCCGAGCCCGGCATAGGTCAGCAGCCGCCCGGCGTGATAGGGCAGCAGCGCCGCCCCGGCCAGCCGGCGCAGCTCGCCGCCGGGACCGGCGGGAATCGCCCCCAGCCGCGCCATCACCTGGGCCAGCACCAGCGGCCCACACATCAGGCTGCAATGGGCCAGACTGCCGATCAGCCCGGCGGCGAACAGAGCGAAGACGATCCCGCTCCCATCGCCACACAGCGCCAGCCCGGGCAAGGCGTGAGCCCCATGCATCCGTCAGCCCTCCGTTTCCGGCCGCCACCAATCGAGCCGCGCCCGCAGCGCCACCACCGGCCCGACCGCCACCAGCGCCGGGGCCTTGATCCCGGCCGCCGCCGCCGCCTCGGCCAGCGCCGCGACCTTTGTTTCCACCACCCGCTGCCCGGGGGTCGCCGCCGCTTCGACCAGCGCCGCCGTCTCGGCCGGATCGCGCCCGGCGGCGATCAGCCGCTGGCTCAGCGCGGCGAGATGGCCAAGCCCCATATAGACCACCAGCACCGGCGCCAGCGCCAGCCGGTCGATCTCGTCGGGCAGGGCGCCATCCGGCCCATGCCCGGTGACCAGCGCCACCCCGCCGGCGACACCGCCGGCACTGACCGGAATGCCGGCATAGGCCAGCCCGCCGATGCCGGCGGTGATGCCGGGCACCAGCCGGAACGGCACCCCGGCGGCGGCCAGCCCCAACGCCTCTTCCGCCCCGCGCCCGAACACCAGCGGATCGCCGCCCTTCAGCCGCAACACCCGATGCCCCTGCCCGGCCAATTCGATCAGCCGGGCGGTGATCGCGTCCTGACGCGGCGAAACCCGCCCGCCCCGCTTGCCCCATTCCTCCAGCACCGCCCCCGGCCCGGCCAGCGCCAACACCCGGGGATCGATCAGCGCGTCATGCACCACCCGGTCGGCCCGCCGCAACCCGGCCAGGGTCAACAGCGACAGCAGCCCGGGATCGCCCGGCCCGGCCCCGGCCAGCCAAACCGTGCCGGCTTCGAACCGGGGCAACGCCAACGCGTCAAGATCGAACAGCGGACCCTCCTTGACTCCAGGGAATGGGTTCCAAGGGCCTTGCGGCCCTTGGCGGGTGCGGGCAGAGCCCGCGTTCAGCGACCGCCCTGCACCGCGCGCAGACAGTCGGCCTCGCCGATGCTGGCCCCGCCCGGCCCGCGCACGGTGGCATGGGCCACCGTCAGCGGCACCCCCGGCTGCCGATACAGGAACAGATCAAGGGTGCAAACCCGGCTGCGATATTGCCACACCTCGGCCGGCGGATCGCTGTGACGGAAGGCCGGCGCCCCGAACCGCCGCTCCAGTTCGGCCGCCTGCACCCCATTGAGCGCCTCAAGCGACCCCGGCGCCGGCCGCCCGGAGGGCACGGGCGCGACCGCCGCCGGCCCCCCACCCGCTCCCGGCCCGGACGGCCCGGCGCAGGCGGCGACCAGCAGGACCAGCCCGGCGGCGGCGGCGAGACGCAGCGCCCTCATGCCGGCACCCGTTCCGGCGGCGGCGCCGGCGGCAAAGCGCGGTCGAGATGAACCATGAAGGCGGTCGCCAGCACCGGGGCGGCGAGATTGAGCAACGGGATCTGGAACAGCAGATTGATCACCGCCCCGGCCAGCCACAGCCGGCCGAGATGAAGGTGAAGCTGGGCCCGCACCTGATCCGGGGTCAGGCGGCGGCTGGCGACCAGCTCGAAATATTCCCGCCCGAGCAGGTAGCCGTTGACCAGATAATTGAGGATCAGCCCGAGCCCGACCAGCAGCAAAGCGAGATAGAGCGGCGCCGCCAGCAGGGTCACCACCACCATCACCACCAGGAAGCGGGTCGAGCCGGCCAGGATCTCGCGCCAGGGCTGGACCCGGGCCGGGGGCAGGCCGGGATAATGGCGCGCCTCGACCGCGTCGGCGATCTCGTCGAGGAAGAAGCTCATCACGAAGGTGGCCAGCGCCGAGAAGAACAGCGCCGGCACCAGCCACGCCACCAGTCCGAGCGCCGCCCCGGTGCCGACATCGGCCCACCCCGAATCGAAGAAATGGAAATAATGGATCGCCACCGTCGCCCCGCCGGCCAGGGCGATCCAGCAGGCGAGCGCGGCCAGCACCCCCCGGCGCAGCACCCGGCTCAGGCCGGGGTCGCCCAACTGGGCGAAGGCTTTCCACAAGGCGGAGATCACGGGCGGGCCCCCCTGGCTGGTGACGGGCGGGAATTCAACCATGTTCGCCGCGGCCGGCCAAGCCTGTCGCAATGGCGCGGCGACGGATGTATCGTCGCCGCCCTTGGATCGGTTTCCCCGCCCGGAGTCGCCCTGATGGCCGTTACCGCCCCGCTGATCGTGATCCCCGCCCGGATGCAGGCCACCCGCCTGCCAGGCAAGCCGCTGGCCGACATCCACGGCCTGCCGATGATCGTCCATGTCTGGCGCCGCGCCGTCGAGGCCGGGGTCGGCCCGGTGGTGGTCGCCGCCGGCGAGGAGGAGATCGCCCAGGCGGTGCGGGCCCATGGCGGCGTCGCGGTGCTGACCCGGCCCGACCATCCCTCCGGCTCCGACCGGGTGTGGGAGGCGGTCGGCCGGTTCGATCCCGCCGGCCGCCACGACGTGATCGTCAATCTTCAGGGCGACCTGCCGACCCTCGATCCGGCGCTGGTCGGCGCGGTGCTGGCGCCCTTGGCCGAGCCTTCGGTCGATCTCGCCACCCTGGTGGTGGCGATCACCCGGGCCGAGGAACGCACCGACCCCAACGTGGTCAAGGCGGTGGTCGGCCTCGCCCCCGGCCAGCGGATCGCCCGCGCCCTTTATTTCAGCCGCGCCACCGTACCGGCCAATGACGGGCCGCTTTATCACCATCTCGGCATCTACGCCTATCGCCGCGCCGCGCTGGAACGCTTCGTCGCGCTTGAGCCCGGGGTGCTGGAACGGCGCGAGAAACTCGAACAATTGCGCGCGCTGGAACACGGCATGCGCATCGACGCCGCCCTGGTTGACACCGTTCCGCTCGGTGTCGATACTCCCGCCGACCTTGAGCGGGCCCGCGCCCTGCTCGCCGACCCGTCCTGATGGGGTCCCCGATGAACGATCTCCCCGATCCCGGCCTTGCCATCGCCTTCCAGGGCGAGCCCGGCGCCTATTCCCATCTCGCCTGCCGCCAGGCCTATCCCGGCATGGCGCCGCTGCCCTGCCGGACCTTCGAGGACGCCTTCGCCGCCGTGCGCGAGGGCCGCGCCCGCTATGCGATGATCCCGATCGAGAATTCGCTGGCCGGCCGGGTCGCCGACGTCCATCACCTGATCCCCTATGCCGGCCTGCACATCATCGCCGAGCATTACGAGCGGATCAGCCACCATCTGCTGGCGATTCCCGGCGCCCGCATCGATCAGATCAAGAGCGTCAAGAGCCACGTCCACGCCCTCGGCCAGTGCCGCGGGCTGGTGCGCGAACTCGGCCTCACCGCCATCGTCGGCGCCGACACCGCCGGAGCCGCCGCCGAGGTCGCGGCGCGCCAGGATCCGACCTTCGCCGCGATCGCCTCGGAACTGGCGGCCGAGATCAACGGGCTGGTGTCGCTGCGGGCCGGGATCGAGGATGCCGAGCACAACACCACCCGCTTCGTGGTGCTGGCGCGCGAGGCGCTCGAGCCCAATCCCAACCTGCCCTGCGTCACCACCTTCGTCTTTCGCGTCCGCAACGTCGCCGCCGCGCTGTACAAGGCGCTGGGCGGCTTCGCCACCAACGGCATCAACATGACCCGGCTGGAGAGCTACATGGTCGGCGGCGGTTTTGTCGCCACCCAGTTCTATGCCGACGTCGAGGGCCATCCCGCCGCCAATGGCCTGCGTCAGGCGTTGGAGGAACTGGATTTCTTCAGCCACGAGGTCCGCATCCTCGGCATCTACCCCCAGCATCCGTTCCGGGTTCACCAGCGCCTGTCGCCGGAGTAACGGCAAGTAACGCTACCGGCGCGCGCGGCGCATCCCCCCCCTCCAGAAAGAACAGGAGGGGAAACGACGATTCCTGTGGAATTGAAGCCACAGGAAACGCTATGTCTCCTCGCACACGACCAAACACGGCCTCCCCTCCGGGCCCGGCGAACTCTCCCTCGACCGGCCCGGGTGGCCCGGAGCCGGGGGGACGCCGTGTTCGCCTGAGTTGGGAGTCGCCGTTCGATGATTGACTTGACCGCGAAGATCGTGGCCGCATACCTGCGTAACCATCCGCTCGCCACCGCCGAGCTGCCCGAGCTGATCCGCACCGTCCATACCGCCCTGCAGCGGACCGAAACCCCCGCCCCCGAGCCGGCCGAACGGCAGCAGCCGATGGTGTCGGTGCGCAAGTCGGTCACTCCCGACGCGATCGTCTGTCTCGAATGCGGCAAGCCGCAGAAGATGCTGAAGCGCCACATTGCCACCGCCCACGGCCTGACCGTCGATCAGTACCGGGCCAAATGGTCGCTGCCGTCCGATTATCCGATGGTCGCCCCCTCCTATGCCGCCCACCGCTCCCAGCTCGCCAAGGCGATCGGCCTCGGCACCAGCCGCAAGCGCGACGCGGCGGTGGAAGCCCCGGCGACCGGCGAGGCGGCGGGCGAGGGCGAGGGTGAACCGGCGCCGCACCGCTATCCGGCCTCGCGCTGGTCGAAGCCGGTCGGCTGAGTCCGGGCCGGTCGGGGCAAAGGCGGAGAGGGCAGCAGGATGACCCCCGATCTCGACCGGCTGAAGGCCCGGATCCAGGCGCTGCGGGCCAAGACCACCGCCAACGGCTGCACCGAGGCCGAGGCGCTGGCGGCGGCGGCCAAGGTGGCGGAACTGCTCGACCGCCACGATCTGTCGGTCAGCGATCTCGACCTGCGCGAGACCGCCTGCGCCCGGCTCGAGATCGAGACCCGCCGCAAGCAGCGCCAGCCGATCTCGGCCTGCATTCCCGCCATCGCCGCCTATTGCGATTGCAAGGTGTGGCGGGAAAGCGACCCCGACGGCCAGATCCGTTACGTCTTCTTCGGCCTGCCCGCCAGCCTGGAACTGGCGCAATACGTCCATGACATCATCGCCACCGCGATGCAGACCGAATGGGAGCGCCACCGCCGCGACCAGCGGCTGATCCGCTATGGCCGCGACGAAAAGGGCTCGTTCCTGTTCGGGATGGCGGTGTCGGTGGCCGAGCGGCTGGCCGAAATGAAGCAGGAGCGCGACGAGGCCACCCGGATCGGCAGCGGCCGCGATCTGGTGGTGGTGCGTCAGGCGGTGGTCGAGGCCGAATTCGCCCGGCTCGACCTGACCCTGCGCCGGGGCCGCGCCTCGGGCAAGCGGGTCGCCGCCAACGCCTTCGCCGCCGGCCAGGAAGCCGGACGGACGCTGACGATCCGCCCCGGGGTAGGAAGGAGCAGGGCATGAGCAGGGCCACCCCCGCCACCGCCGCGATGCAGCGCGCCGGCAAACCGTTCGAACTGCTGTCCTACGAATACGATCCCGACGCCGCCTCGATCGGGCTGGCCGCCGCCGCCGCGCTCGGCCTGCCCGCCGCCCAGGTGTTCAAGACCCTGATGGTCACCGCCGGCGACGAGGCGCTGATCGCGGTGGTGCCGTCCGACCACGAACTCGACCTCAAGGCGCTGGCCCACGCCGCCGGCAAGAAGGCGATCCGGATGATGCCGGTGCCCGAGGCGGAACGGCTGTCCGGCTACAAGGTCGGCGGCATTTCGCCGCTCGGCCAAAAGAAACGCCTGCGCACCCTGTTCGACCAGAGCGCGCTCGACCATCTGTTCATCGTCGTCAATGGCGGTCAACGCGGTCTTCAGATCAAGGCGGCGCCCGCCGACCTGATCGCCGCCACCCAGGCGACGGTGGCGGTGATCGCCACTCGCTGAGCCCAGCCGCGACCGCCGGAGGATCCGCCGATTTTGGAGACTGAAATCACCCTGTTCCTGCGCGGACTGGCCATCGGCTTCGCGGTGGCGGCACCGATCGGACCGGTGGGCATCCTCTGTATCCGCAAGGCGCTGGCCGACGGCTACCTCGCCGCCTTCCTCGCCGGGCTGGGCGCGGCGCTGGCCGACACCCTGTTCGGCGCGGTGACGGTGCTGGGGATCGGCGCGGTGATCACCGCGCTCGAAGGCCATACCGAGGCGCTGAAGATCGTCGGCGGGCTGTTCATGATCGGCCTCGGCGTCCATTCCTGGCGCAGCGCGGCGGTGGCGGTCGATCCGGATTCCGAACGCGCCGGGCCGTGGCGCGATTTCGTCTCGGCCTTCTTCATCACCATCACCAATCCCGGCACCGCCCTCGGCGTGGTCGGCGTGTTCGCCGCCCTCGGCCCCTCCGGCCATGCCGACGGCTCGCTCCAGTCCGGCCTGCTGATCGGCGGGGTGTTCACCGGCTCGGCGCTGTGGTGGCTGACCCTCTCCGCCGCCGCCGCCGCCGCCCGCTCGCGCTTCACGCCCCACCGGATGAAGCTGCTCAATCACGGCTCGGGCGCCCTGCTGGTGGTGTTCGGCGCCGCCGCCCTCGGCAGCCTCGCCTTCTGAGGTCGTGGGCGCTGCCCACACCCGCCAAGGGCCGCAAGGCCCTTGGATCCCTTCACCTGGAGGGAGACGGCGACGATGTTCCATGTGAAACATTGCCGCCTCCCCCCGACGAAAAAGGCCCGGGTTCCAAGGGCCTTGCGGCCCTTGGCGGGTGCGGGCAGCGCCCGCGTTTTCCCTGTTACAGCGCGCGGCGAAGGATTTCGGCGACGGTATCGGGGCCGATATCCTGGCGTTCGCCCAGCGCGGTCAGGCCGTGGGCGGTCAGGCGTTCGGGGATGCGCTCGACCAGATCGGGGGCGAGGCCGGCGGCCGACAGCCGGGTGGCGACGCCAAGCGATTCGAAGAACGCCCGGGTGCGGGCGATCGCCTGATCGATCACGCTGTCGTCATCGCCGGACAGCCCCCACACCCGCTTTCCGAACTGGATCAGCTTGGCGCGCTTGGCCTCGCGGCGGACGTCGAGCAGGGCCGGCAACACGATCGCCAGGGTGCGGCCGTGATCGAGCCCGGTCAGCGCGGTGATTTCGTGGCCGATCAGGTGGGTGGCCCAGTCCTGCGGCACCCCGGCGCCGATCAGGCCGTTGAGGCCGAGGGTGGCGCACCACATCAGGCTGCCGCGCGGGCCGGGCGCGGTGGGGTCGGCCAGGGTCTTCGGCCCTTCCTCGATCAGGGTCAGCAGGATCCCCTCGGCGAGGCGGTCCTGCAACGGGGCCTCGGCCGGATAGGTCAAATACTGCTCAATGACATGGACGAAGGCATCGACGATGCCGTTGGCGACCTGCCGCTCGGGCAGGCTGAGGGTGCGGGCCGGGTCGAGCGCGGCGACGCGGGGGAAGACCTTCGGGGTCGAGAAGGCCAGCTTGTCCTGGGTGGCGGCGCGGCTGATCACGGCGAAGGCATTGGATTCCGAGCCGGTCGCCGGCAGGGTCAGCACCACCCCGAGCGGCACCGCCCGGGTGACGCGGGCCTGCCGGGCCAGGATGTCCCACGGCTCGCCCTCGAACGGGATCGCGGCGGCGATGAATTTGGTGCCGTCGATCACCGAGCCGCCGCCAACCGCCAGCAGGAAATCAACCCCGTCGCGGCGGGCCTGTTCGACCGCGCGCATCAGGGTCTCGTAGGTCGGGTTGGGCTCGATCCCGCCGAAACGGCTGATCCGGCGGCCGGGCAGGGCGGCCTCGACCTCGGCCAGGGTGCCGTTGCGTTCGGCACTGCCGCCGCCATAGGTGACCAGCACATGGGCGTCGGCCGGAATCTCCTTGCCCAGCTTGGCGATACAGCCGGCGCCGAACAGGATCTTGGTCGGATTGACATAGGCGAAATCGAGCATGGGGCCGTCCTCTGCGGGGGGAACAACAGGCCGGCGCCGTCCCCGGGGAACGGGGGCGGCACGCGGGCGAGGATGGTAGCGCCGCTTCACATCCGGCGGAAGACCAGCGCGCTGTTGACCCCGCCGAAGGCGAAATTGCTGGAGAGGAAATGCTCGGCCTCGATCCGCCGCGCCTCGCCCAGGATATGGTCGAGCCCGGCGCAACGCGGATCGACGTTGGTCAGATTGGCGGTGGGGCAGACCCAGCCCTCGCGCAGCATCTCGATCCCCAGCCAGGCCTCGATCGCGCCGCAGGCGCCGAGGCTGTGGCCGAAATGGCCCTTCAGCGAATGGATCGGCACGCCGTCCCCCAGCGCGGCGCGGGTGGCCTCGGCCTCGGCGATGTCGCCGCCCTCGGTGGCGGTGCCGTGGCCGCTGACGAAACCGATCGCCCCGGCCGGCAGGCCGGCATTTTCGAGCGCCAGCGTCAGCGCCCGGCCCATCGTCTCCGGCTGGGGCTGGGTGACGTGGTTGCCGTCGGCGTTGGTGGCGAAGCCGACCAGTTCAGCGAAGATCGTCGCCCCCCGGGCGCGCGCGTGCTCGTATTCCTCCAGCACCAGGGTGGCGGCGCCCTCGCCGATCACCAGCCCGTCGCGGTCGCGGTCGAACGGGCGCGGGGTCCGTTCGGGTTCATCGTTGCGGGTCGAGGTGGCGAACAGGGTGTCGAACACCGCCGCGTCGGTGACGTCGAGTTCCTCGGCGCCGCCGGCCAGCATCACGTCGGCGGCGCCGAGGCGAATGCTCTCGGCGGCGAAGCCGATCGCCTGACTGCCCGAGGTGCAGGCGTTGGAGGTCGGGATCATCCGCCCGGTCAGGCCGAAGAACAGGCCGAGATTGACCAGGGTGGTGTGGCCCATCATCCGGATGTAGGTGGTGGCGTTGAGCGCCTTCGAGCGGCCGTGCAGCTTCAGTTCGTAGAAGCCGAGCACCGCGTCGGGGCTGCCGAACGACGAGCCGTAGGCGGCGCCGACCCGGCCCGAGCGCAGCAGCGGATCGTCGAGCAGGCCGGCCGCCGCCAGCGCCCGTTCGCTCGCCGCCACCGCCAATTGCGCCACCCGGCCCATGGTGCGGGTCTTCTTGCGCGGCCAGGAATCGGGGATCGTGAAATGCGCGACCGGGGCGGCAAGGCGGGTGTTGAGGCCGTCGAAGCGGTCCCAGTCGGCCATCCGCCGGATCGCGGTGCGGCCGGCGGCGAGGTTGGCCCGCACCGTCGCCCAATCGTCGCCCAAAGCGGTGATGCCGCCCATCCCGGTGACCACCACCCGCCGCATCAGATCATCCCTCCGTTGACCGCGATCACCTGCCGGGTCAGGTAGGAGGCCTGATCGGAGCAGAGGAACGCCACCACCGAAGCCACCTCCTCCGGCCGGCCCAGGCGGCGCATCGGCACCAGTTTGGCGATCTCGTCCTTGGGCAGATCGGCGGTCATCGCGGTCTCGACGATGCCGGGGGCGACGCAATTGACGGTAATCGAGCGTTTGGCCAGTTCCAGCGCCAGCGCCTTGGTGGCACCGATCAGCCCGGCCTTGGCCGCCGAGTAATTGACCTGACCGCGATTGCCGACCTGACCCGACACCGAGGACAGGGTGACGATCCTCCCGCCGCGCCGGGCCTGGACCATCGGCATCACCAGCGGATGCAGCACGGCGTAGAAGCCGTCGAGATCGGTGTCGATCACGCTGTCCCAGTCGAATTCGGTCATCGCCGGGAAGGCGGCGTCGCGGGCGATGCCGGCATTCAGCACCACCCCCCACGGCGCGCCGCGCGCCGCCACCATCTCCTCCAGCACGGCGCGGGTGCCGGCCCGGTCGGCCAGATCGAAGCCGAGCACGAAGGCGGCGCCGCCCGCCGCCATCACCGCCGCCGCCGTCGCCTCGGCCCCGGCGCGGTCGCGGTGGTAATGCACCCCGACGGTGAAGCCGTCGGCCGCCAGCCGGAGCGCGATCGCCCGGCCGATTCCCTTGCTCGCCCCGGTGACCAGAATGGTGCGGGCGCTGTCGTCGGTCATGGTGTTCCCCTCATCATCGTCGCGATCGCCGCCGGATCCTCGGGCTGGTACAGGGTCAGCCGCGCGGTGGCGACCACCGCCCCGTCGCGCTCGATCCGGCAGTCGTAAACCCCCATCCCCGCCTCGTTCATCGCCTGCGCGACCACGATCTCCAGCCGGTCGCCGACGGCGAAGCCGGCCGGATCGGCGCGGAAATCGCGGCTGCCGAGCAGGAAGCCCAGCCGCACCGCCTCGCCCCGCGCGCGCGCCAGCGCGCCGACATGGGCGCCGCAGCCCTGGGCCATCAGTTCGAGCCCGACATGGGCGCCGACCCGGCCGGCGCGGGCGAAGGGATGGTCGGGGCCGAGGACCGCTTCGCTGCGGGCGGTGGTGGCGTCATGGCCGAGCAGCCGGTCGAGCAGCCGCAGCGGCGGGGCGTGCGGCAGCAGCTCGGCGATCGGCCAGGGCTCGTTGACGCTCATCGTCCCTCTCCCAGGATCAGGGCGCAGTTGCTGCCGCCGAAGGCGAAGGAACTGCTCATCACCGCCGCGCCGGCGGCCAGGGTGCGGCCCGGCCCGACCAGATCGAGCGGCGGGATGTCGGGGTCGGCGGCGCCGTCCCAGCGATGGAGCGGCAGAAGGCGGCCGGGATTCCAGTCGGGATGGAGGGTCAGCCAGGCCAGCCCGGCCTCGATCGCCCCGGCGGCGCCGAGGGTGTGGCCGGTCAGCCCCTTGGTCGAGCCGCAGGGCGGCGGCGGATCGAACAGGGTGGCGACCGCCCGTCCCTCCATCGCGTCGTTGAGCCGGGTGGCGGTGCCGTGCAGGTTGAGATAGCCGATCGCCGCCGGGTCGAGCCCGGCATCGTCGAGCGCCCGGCGCATCGCCAGCGCCGCGCCGCGCCCGCTCGGGTCGGGGGCGCTGACATGGTAAGCGTCCGAGCTTTCGCCGATCCCCAGCAGGGCGACCGGCGCCGGATCCGGCCCGAGCAGGAACAGCGCCCCGCCCTCGCCGATGGTGATGCCGTCGCGGTCGCGGCTGAACGGCCGGCACGCGGTCGCCGAAACCGCTTCCAGCGCCGAGAAGCCGGCGATGGTCATCGCGCACAGGGTGTCGGCGCCGCCGACCAGCGCGGCGTCGGCCAGCCCGAGCCGGATCAGCCGGCGGGCGGCGGCAAAGGCCTTGCCCCCCGACGAACAGGCGGTCGCCACCGCCAGCGCCGGCCCCGCCAGCCCCAGCCCGCGCGCCAGCATCTCGGCGCCGCTGCCCAGTTCCTGCTGGCGGTAATGATAGCCGGCCGGCCAACGTCCCTCCGCCAGATAGGCCGCCAGCGCCGCCTCGCCCTCGGCGATGCCGCCGGTGCTGGTGCCGATCACCACCGCGACGCGGTCGGGTCCGAACCGCGCCGCCGCCCCGGTCAGCGCCGGCAGGATCTGGCCGGCGAGCTGCCACAGCAGCCGGTTGTTGCGGCAGTCGAACCCGGCCAGCGCCGCCGGCAGCGGTGGCAGCGGCGCGGGCAGGGCGCCGACCAGGGTGCGCCCGCCCGGCCAGGGGGTGAAGCGTCCGGGCGGAGCGTCAGCCAACAAGGCGGCGAGATGGGCAGCCCGGTCGAGGCCGAGACAGGAGGCGAGGGCGAGGTCGGACAGGTAAAGCGGCGCGGTCATGGCGCGACCCGGTGCGACTGAACGCTCAGACGGTAATGCCAGAGGCGATGATCGAGGCTGGCATCGCCCTCCCACGGATCGGGACCGCGCCGCACCACCACCAGATCCTGGCCGTCGCGGCGCAGGATGCGGGTGTCGCCCTCCTCGACCAGGTCGGCCCCGGCGAGGGCGTCGCGCACCAATCCGGCCGGCCAGAACAGCAGCATCAGATCGGCCAGCACGTTGGCCGGCGGCAGTTCGTCCGGCACCCAGGGCGCCCGCTCGCTCTCCAGCCGGCCGTCATGCCAGTCGAGCCGCATCGCCCGCCGCCCCATCGGATCGGTGCCGACCAGCAGCAGCCGCCCCGGCCCGGCCGACAACCGGGCCTCCAGCAGGAAGGTATCGTCGCCGTGATCGGCGGCGACCAGTTGCACCACCTCGACCGGCGCGCCCCGCCCGGCGGCGGAAAGCGCCAGGGTGACCCCGGGCGCCACCGTCGCCACCGTTGGCGGCGGCGCCTCGGCACAGGCCGACAACAGCAACACCAAAACCAACAGCGGGCCCTTGGATCCCTTGAATCGAAGCAGGTCCAGGAGCCGCTGGCTCCTGGCGGGTGCGGGCAGAGCCCGCGTCTTTCTTTCCCTCATGGTGGGGATCTCCGGGCGGCGGCAGGGGCGGCGAGCACGGCCAAGGCGAGGCCGAGCAGCATGGTCGCGCCGAAGCCGCGCAGGCCGGCGACGGCGCTGAACACCAGCAGGCCGAACGAGAGTTGGGTGGTCAACGCGGCAAGCAGGGTGGCAAGCTGGGTCGCGTCGTCGCCGGCGGGGCCGGCCTCGGCGCAGAACACGCTGTAATCGACCCCGACCGCCAGGGTCAACACCAGCGCCATCGCCGCGAAGAAGCTGAACGGCACCCCGGCCAGCGCCAGCAGCGGCGGGGTCAGCACCACCGCCAGCAGCGGCGGCGCCAGCACCCGCAGCGCGCCGCGCCAGCGATAGCGCAGCGCCAGCAGCGGCACCATCAGCAGCGCCGACAGCGCCAGCAACCCGACCGCGCGGTCGCGATAGGTGGCGAGCAGGGCCGACAGATCGGCCGTGGGGTCGAGCAGCCGCACCCCGTCGAGCCCGTCGATCGCACCGCGCAGCGCCGCCGGATCGAACGGCGGGTCGAGCAGCACCAGATGCAGGCCGGGGGCGATCGTCAGCAGATCGAGCAGCGGGATCGCCCCGGTCGCCCGCACCGCCTCGGGGGTCAAGGGCGGGGCCGGCGGCACCGGCGGCAGGTCGGGCAGGCCGATGGTGGCGCGGTAGGCGGCGAGATGGGGAGCATAAAGCGCCCGCTCAAGCAGGGCGGCATTGTCGGCCTGCCGCGCCGCCGAAGGGACGAAGCCGGCCGGGCCGTGCCAGCCGCCGAGCTGGCCGGCCTCCCGCAACGGGGCGAGGCGCTCGGCCAAGGCTTCCTCGCGCCGCAGCGCGGTTTCGCTGTCGGCGGCGGTCACCACCAGCGCCTGCCCGCCGAGGGACAGGCCGGTCAGCCGCACCAGCTCGGCCTGTTCCGCCTTGAGCGCCGGATCGAGTGCCTGCTGACGGCGGATGTCGTCGTCGCATTCCAGCCGGGTCGCCCCCAGCCCGGCCGCCAGCAGCAGCAGAGCCAGGATCCCCCGGCGCAGACGCACTTGTGCCGGATCGGCGCCCAGCCGCCACAGCGCGCGGCAGGGGCGGGCCAGCGCCGCCGGCAGCGGTCGGGCCGGGCTGCGGTCGAGCAGCGGGAACCACAGCGCCATCGCCAGGAAGGCGGCAACCAGACCGACAGCGGAAAACAGCGCCACCTGCCGCAGCCCCGGCAGCGGCGCCAGCGCCAGCGCGGCATAGCCGATCAGGCTGGTCAGCAGCCCGAGCAAGGCGCCGACCCACACCCGGGCCAGCCTTTGGCGCGGGGTACAGGGTCCGGCGAAGATCTGGGCGAAATAGATCAGGGCGTAATCGACCCCGACCCCGATCAGGCTGCCGCCGAAGGCCAGGGCGGCGACATGGATCGCGCCGAACGCCGCCACCGTCGCCGCCACCGCCACCGCCATCGCCGCCGCCACCGCGCCCAGGCTGAGCAGCACCGGGCCAGCGCGGCGGAACACCGCCCCCAGCAGCAGGATCGTGCCCAGTCCGGACAACAGGCCGATCAGGCTGCCCTCGTCCATCCCCTGGCGGCCGGCGGCCTCGGCATAGAACACCGCGCCGAGCCGCAGCAGCCGCAGCTCGGGAAATTCGGCCCGCGCCGCGTCGACCACCGCTTGGGTGGCGGCGACGAAGCGGCGCTGATCCGCCATCGCCTGGGGATTGCCGCCGACCCGGCCGCTCAGCAGCACCCAGGTCTGCCCGTCCTGATGCACCGTCGGCCAGCCCTCTTCGAGGGCAAGCCGGCTGGCCGGCAGCGGCAGCGACGACAGGAAGGCGGGAAACAGCAGGAACGGATCCTGGGCCAGCAGGCGGGCATCGGCCAGACCGCCCACCCCGAACAGTTGGGCCAGGGCGCGCTCGACCAGGGCGCCGCCCTGGCCGGCGGCAAGGCGCTGGCGGTCGGGCTCGGCCAGCAGCCCGGCGCGATGGGGAAAACAGGTGGCGGCCAGCCGGCGCAGCGCCTCGGCATCGGGCACGTCGCGGCCGGGGACGAAAACACCGCCGACCGCCAGTCCGTCGCGCAGCCGGGCGGCGCCAGCGCGGGTGCGCTCGGGCGTGTCGGCGCCGACCAGCAGCACCACCCGCCCGGCCAGATCCTGGTTGATCCGGCTGGTGGCGGCGGCCAGCGCCGGATCCTGCTGCCCGGCCGGCAGCAGCGCGGTCAGGTCGGTCGCCAGCGTCACCCCGTGCCAGCCCAGCCAGCCGGCGGCGGCCAGCACCAGCCCGAGCCAGACCAGCGCCGCGATCCGTCGCAGCCGGCTCATCGGCGGTTGGCGCGGTCGAGCGCCTGCCGGTCCTCGTCCGGCGGCGGACCGGGCTCGATCCGCTGGGCGGTAAACACCAGCCGGTCGCTGTCGCCGCCAGGACGGGAAATGGTGACGCTTTCGACGAAGCGGCCGATTTCGGCCTCGATCGCGCTGACCGGCAGGCCGCCAACCGGGGCGTCGGCGCGCGGCACCAGCCGGATCGTGCTGGTGGCGCCATGCGGCACGCGGGTGACGGTGAAGGACCGCTCCAGCGGCTGCCAGTCGCCCTGCATCGCCGCCGACAGGAGGTCGTGCAGCGGGCCGAGGAACGGCAGCTTCGCCGCCGACAGGTGCATCGTCTCATGCCCGTCGAGGCTCTGGGTCAGGCCGCCCGGGGCGATCACGCTGACCAGCCGGAACGGCGTCTCGCCCCGCCACACCAGCCCCTGGCCCGGCGCCAGCAGGAAGCGACCCTCGGAATGAAGCGGGCGGGGAAACCCGGTCAGGCTGCGGTCCAGGCTGAAGCCGCCGCGCAGAATCTCGCCGGGAGCCAGCCGGGCCGGTTCTTCCGCCTGGGCCGTGGCGGCAAACAGGCATAAGACGGCCAGCAAAAAGCGGGCTCCCGCGCGCGCGCTTCGCGCGCAATCAAACCAGTTGCGCGGGCTCCGCCCGCGGGCCCGGCCGGGGCGAGGCCCCGGACCCCCTTTTTTTCGAAAACAAAGGGGGGTTGGGGCGGCAGCCCCCCTCATGCCAGCACCGCCCGCACCCGTTCGAGCAGCACCGCCGGCGATTCGAGGCACAGCTCCCGCGTCGCCGCCACCACCGCGAGCTGGGTGGTCTCGGCCTTGGTCAGCACCTCGCCGCTGGCGGCATCGAGGATGCGATAGGCGATGCGCAGGCGATTCTCGTATTCGGTCAGGGTGGCGATCACCCGCAGCGCCTGACCGAAGCGGGCCGGGCGGACATATTTCAGCCGCAGATCGACGATCGGCCACAGGTAGCCGGATTCCTCCATCCGGGGATAGGAATAATCGAGCCGGTCGAGCAGGGCGCAGCGCGCCTCCTCCAGATAGCGGACGTAATTGCCGTGCCACACCACCTGCATCGGATCGAGATCGTAAAACGGCACCGTGATGCCCACCTCGGCCGAAATCACCCCTTGGTCTCCTCCACCGCCCAGAAATCATAGAAATTGTACCATTGCTCCGGCGCGGCGCGGCATTCCGCCTCCAGCCGCGCGGCATAGGCGGCGATCAGGCCGTCGAGCGCGGCGGCGCGGCCGGCGCGCGGCAGCTCGATCCGTTCCGCCATCCTCTCCACCCTCAGCCGCCAGCGGCCGGGGGCGATCCGGCGGCAGAACAGCAGATGGACCGGGCAGCCGAGCAGCGCCGCCAGCAGCCACGGCCCGTGCGGGAAGGCGGCCGGCGCCCCCAGGAACGGCGCCCGGCCGACCCGGCCGCGCGAGGCGACCGGGACGCGGTCGCCAGCAATCGCGATCCATTCGCCGTGCTCGATCCGCTGTTGCAGGGCGATCACCGTGTCGGGACCGAAATCAGCCACCTCGATCAGCCGCGCCGCCGCCGCCGGAGCGAAGCGGGCCAGCACCCGGTTGAAATTCTCGGCATGGCGGGTGTGGACCAGCACGGTCAGACGGTCGCGCCAGACCGGATCGGCCAAAGCGCGGGCCAGTTCGGCATTGCCGTGATGCGACACCACCAGCACCGCCCCGCGCGGATCGGCCGTCAGCGCCGCCAGCCCGGCGGGATCGGCCGGCTCCAGCGCGGCCGGCGGCAGCATCCCGGCCCAGGCGGCGACGGTGTCGAGGGCGCGGCCGGCGAAATCGGCCATCAGCCGCAGCGGGGCGAACGGACCGGCCGGACCG
The DNA here is from genome assembly GCF_042683125.1 of Phaeospirillum tilakii. Lineage (NCBI taxonomy): Bacteria > Pseudomonadati > Pseudomonadota > Alphaproteobacteria > Rhodospirillales > Rhodospirillaceae > Phaeospirillum > Phaeospirillum tilakii. The sequence continues at coordinate 156,710 of NZ_JBHUIY010000003.1, read as the reverse complement.
GCCCCGACCCGGGCGAGATAGGCGCGGGCGGCGGCGCGTTGGGTCCGGCCGGTGAGGAAGAAATAGGCCAGCGCCGGCGCCAGCAGGGCCAGGGTGGCGCGGTGGCCGAGATGGCGCAATTGCCACGCGGTGAGGGCCAGCCCCCAGCCGGCGCCGCGCTCGGCCAGCGCCGCCCAGTGACGCGGCGGCTCCAGAAGGGGCGGGCGGTGGGCCAGCACCGAGGGCAGCCGCAGCAGCAAGGTGGTCACCAGCCGGGTGTGCATCGCGCTGATGCGCAGATTGTCGCGCCAGGGATCGAAATTCGAGCTGTTGCCGGGCGGATAGGTCACCGCCACCGGCACCATCAGCGGCGGGGTGCCGCGCCAGAACAGCCGCACCATGATCTCGGTGTCGAACTGCATCCGCGTCCCGACCCGCTCTTCCGCCAGCAGGGCCAGGGTCGGCGCCAGCGGATAGACCCGGAACCCGCACATGCTGTCGGTGATGCGGAAGGACAGCGTCTCGACGAACACCCACAGATGGGTGATCCAGCGGCCGATCCGCCGCGCCCGGGGAATGGTCGCGTCATAGACCGGGCGGCCGCTGACCAGGGCGGCGGGGTGGGCGCGGGCGGCGGCGAGCAAGGCGGGCAGGGCGGCGAGGTCGTGCTGGCCGTCGGCATCGATCTGCACCACATGGCTGTAGCCGGCGGCGGCGGCGTGGTCGAAGGCGGCGATCACCGCCGCCCCCTTGCCCCGGTTGACGGCGAAGCGCAGCACGCTGACCCCGCCGGCCGGATCGTGCAGCCGGGCGATCGCCGCCGCCGCTTCGGCGGCGCTGCCGTCATCGACGATCAGCACCGGCAGGCCGTGGCCGCGCAGGGCGGCGACCAAGGCGGGCAGGGCGCGGTCATGATCGTGGCTGGGAATCGCCACGCAGGGACGGAAGTCGGTCATGACGCCAGCGCGATCCGGCCGCTGGCGCAGATTTCGCCGTCGCGACGGTATTCGAATCCCAGCCGGCCCCGCTCGGGGCGATGGTCGAGGATCAGGGTCAGCCGGTCGCCGGGGCGGATCGGCGCCTTGAACTTGACCTGCAACCCGGCGGCGGCCAGCGGGCCGAGCCCGAATTCGCGCGCCGCCAGCTCCAGCGCCCAATCGATCTGCACCACCCCGGGCAGGATCGGACAACCGGGGAAATGGCCGGCGAACCAGCCGGCGGCGGGGGCGAGATCAAGGTCGAGGACCAGACCGGCCTCGGCACGGGTCCGGCCGGCGATCGCCGGCAGGCAACGCGGGGGGATATCAGGCATCGGCAGACCCGGAGGGAAACAGCGCCATCACGGCGGCATTGGTGCGCTTGCCGAGGGCGTTGACCGGCAGGCTGGGGACAAAGCGCCAGCGGCGCGGCCGCGCCGCCGGTTCCAGCCGCTCGGCCAGCCGGTTGCGCAGGGCGCGGCCGAGCCGGAAGGCGCCGTCATCGGCCAGACGCAGCCGACCCGGCTCGCTCAGCACCACGGCGGCGGCGAGGGTGGTGCCGCCCTCGGGCAGCACCACCACCGCCGCCTCGTCGATTTCCGGCAGGGCGGCCAGCGCCGCCTCGACCCCGGCCAGACCGACCCGGGCGCCCTCGATCTTGACCACCCGGTCGGCGCGGCCGAGCAGATGGAAGCCGCCGGCCAAAGCGGGCACGATCCGGTCGGCCCCGCGCGCCTGCCCGTCGAGCCACGGCGCCGTCACCAGCAGCAGGCCGTCGCGGTCATGGTCGATCTCGGCCCCGGGCAGCGGCAGCCACGCCATGGTGCCGCCGCCGGGACGGTGGGCGATCGCCCCGGTCTCGGTGCTGCCGAGGATCTCGCTGACGGCGCGGCCGAACAGGCGGGCGGCGGCCGAGGCGGCGGCGGTCGGCAGCGGCGCCCCGGCCGACAGGATCAGGTCCGGCCGCCGCGCCGAGGCGAGCCCGTCGAGCCGGGCGAGATGGGCCGGGCCGCTGACCAGCACGTCGCCGTCATGCAGCTCGGCCAGCAGCGGTTCCCACAGCGGATAGGAGCGGGCGGCGAACGGCCGCCCGGCCAGCAGCGGCCACAGCAGCTTGAAGATCAGGCCGTAGGCATGGTGATGCGGCACGGTGGCGCGGTGGCAGCCGGGGCCGAGCGGGCCGGCGAGGGCGGCCACCGCCGCCACCTCGGCCTCCAGCCGGGCGAGGCTGCGCCCGATCCGCTTCGGCTGCCCGGTGCTGCCCGAGGTCAGGAAGGTCACCGTCGCCCGGGCCGGATCGAATCCGGCCGGCGGAGCGGCGGCCGCGCCGGTCAGGATCGGCTCGCCGCCATCGCCGAGCAGACGGTCCCAATGCGGCGCGAGGCTTTCAATCAGCGCCGGCGCGCCCGGCGGCAGCAGCAGCACCGGGCAAGAGGCGGCGGCGGCGGCCAGCAGCCCGACACAGAAGGCATAGCCGTCCTCGCTGCGCAGGGCGACCCGCTCACCGTCCAGCCGGGCCGCCAGCGCGCCGACATCGCCGCGCAGCCGGTCCCAGGTCAGCGCCTCGCCGTCGCGCCACGCCACCACGGCATGGCCCGGCCGTGCCGTGCCAGCCAGCAGGGCGGCGAGCGGAGCCGGAATCATCGCCCCGACTCCGGGGCGGCGAGGCGGGCGGCGAACAGCGCCTCGAGATAAGTGGTCAGCCGCCGCGCCGCCACCGGCCGGCGCGGCTCCGCCAGGAACCGCTCGATCGTGATCCGCTCGTCCACCTCGAGCCGGAAGCGGGTGCGCCGCTCCGGCACCCGCCACCAGGTCTGGCCCTTGCTCAGCAGCGGCGGATCGGCCCGCAGCGTGATCACCTGAAGATCGCACGGCGCCAGCGTCGCCAGATGGGCGAAGCCGCGTTGCAGGCGGGGCAGAGTGCCGGGCGGGGTGCGGGTGCCCTCGGGGAACAGGATCAGGCAGCCGCCGTCGCGCAGCACACCGAGGCAGGATTCGACCAGTTGCTCGGGCGGCAGGTCGTTGCGCAGATACCCGGCGCCCTCGACGGTGAAACGGAAGAACGGGTTCGACCATAGCCCGCCCTTGACCACGCATTGCACCCGGGGCACCGCCGCCATGATCATCACCACGTCGAGCAGCGAAGGATGGTTGGCAACGATCAGGGTGCCGGACAGGTCGCCCAGCCGTTCGATCCCGGCGAATTCGACGTCGGCGATGCCCAGCCGGTCGATCGCCCGGCAATAAAGCCGGAACAGACGGTGCAGCACCCCCTGGATCCGCCGCCGCCGCGCCGCCGGGTCGCGGCTGAGCCAACCGATCAGCGGAAACAGGGTCAAGGCCAGCAGGGTGCCGCCCAGGCCGATGATCGCCAGGAACAGGCCGACGCCGATCGCGCGCCACCAGCGCCGGGGATCAGCCATCGTCGCCTCCCCCGTCCGGGCCAGAATCGCCGCGGCGCCAGCGCCAGCCGAAGCGCGGCCCGGCCGCCTCGGCCGCCGCCGCGCCGCGCAGCACCCGGGCGCAGCTTTCCGCCAGCCCGTCATCGCCCGTGCCGCCCGGATCAAGCGCCAACTCCAGCCCGATCCCGGCACTGGACCCGGGCGGGGCCAGCCTTAGCGCCAGCGCGAGTTCGGGCCGGTCGGGCGCGGCGACCGGGCGGTAAAGCTCGGGCAGCGGCGCGTCGAAATGGAGCAGGATCGCCCCGGCCCGGTCCTCGGCCGCGCAGCCGGCGGCCTCGATCAGACCGAAGCCGAAGCTTTCCGGCCCGGCCGACACGGCGGTGTGGCCGCCGTCGCCACCGGTGACGATCGACAGCAGCCCGGCCAGGGCGTGATGGACCGACAGACTGAAATCGGCCGGCGACACCGTGCCCTCGGCGGCCAACTGGCCGAGCAGGTCGAAGGTGCGCTGATATTCGCCATGGCGCGACGACAGCACCAGCCGGGGCATCGGTCCCTCGGGCAGCACCGCCCAGGCCGCCTCGAGCGCCCGCCGGCCGATCGGGGTGATCCGCCGCCGCAACGGCGTCGGCAACGGCCGGGCCGGCGCGATCGCACCGCCCTGTTCCAGCGCCTCGGCGCCGGCAAACCAGCCGGCCCAGGCCTCCACCCGAAACCGCAGCCTTCTGGCCGCCTTGGTTCGGTTCGCTCGCGCTCCCGACACCTTTGGGTTCTCCCCGTCGTCCTTCAACTCAAAAAGGTAGCATGACCTCCGAACGCGCAAAAGAGGGGGAGACCCGAGGCGCGGCGTCGAAAAAGATCAGGGAAGGGGATCCAAGGGCCTGCGGCCCTTGGCGGGTGTGGGCGGAGCCCACATCACAGCGCGAAGCCGGGACCGAGCTGGGCAACGGCGGTGGCGAGGGCGTGATGGGCGCCGCGCGAGGCGAGACCGAGCCGGATCAGCCCCGGCAATTGCCACGGCCGCAAGGCAAGCTTGCCGAGCACCGCCAACGGACGCGGCTTGCCGTCCGGGCCGAGCCCGGCGGCGGCGGCACTGGGCAGCGAGAACCCGGCCGGGTCGGCGATGGCGCGCAGCACCGCGAACGGACAGCCGGCCCCGGCGGCGACCCGGGCCACCGCGCCGCTTTCCATATCGACGGCGCGGGCACCGACCGAGGCGAACAGCCCCCGCTTGGACTGATGGCCGGCGATGACCCGGTTGGCGGAAAACACCGGACCGCGCCGCGCCTCGGGCAGGGCGTTGAGCAACCGGCACATCCACACCGAATTGGCCGGGAAATGATCGAGCCCCTCGATCACCCCGGTGGCGACGATCAGGTCGCCCGAGGCCAGGGTCGGGTCGAGCCCGCCGGCGATGCCGAAGCTGAGCAGGGCCTGGGCGCCCTGGTCGAGCAGGCGGCGGGCCTGATATTCCGCCGCGACCGGATCGGCCCCGGCGATGCCGATCAGCAGACCGGGCGGCAGCAGCGCCGCCTCGGATTCCATCCCGACCACCACCCCGACCCGGGTCTGGCCGGGAACGCCGTCGGGCCAGCAGGTGGCGGGAAAGGTTTCGTCGTCAGAGGGCATGCAGCACCGGTCCGGCATTGCCGCTGGTCAGATTGCGGTAGCGCGCCAGGGCCCACAGCGGGAAGAAGGCGCGGTAGCCATGGTAACGCAGATAGAACACCCGGGGGAAGCCGACCGCGGTGTAATGCGCCTCGTCCCACAGCCCCTGGTCGCTGCGGGTGCGCAGCAGGTACTCGATGCCGCGCCGCACCGCCGGGCTGTCGCCCTCGCCCGCCGCCATCAGCCCGAGCACCGCCCAGGCGGTCTGCGACGGGGTGCTGACCGGGCCCTCGCCGCGCGGCTGGTTGTCCCAGTAGGAACGGCCGTCCTCGCCCCAGCCGCCATCCGCGCGCTGCCTGCTCTCCAGCCACGCCACCGCCTTGCGGATCGCCGGCAGGCCGTGATCGAGCCCGGCGGCGTTGAGGGCGCACAGCGCCGACCAGGTGCCGTAGACGTAATTGGTGCCCCAGCGGCCGAACCAGGACCCGTCCTCTTCCTGCTCGGCCAGGATGTAGGCGACCCCCTCCTTGGCGACCGGATCGGTGCGGGGCTCGCCCAGCACCGACAGCACCGAGACGCAGCGGGCCGAGACATCGACCGTCGGCGGGTCGAGCAGGGCGCCGTGATCGGCGAACGGAATGTGGTTGAGGTGCTGGGCGTCGTTCTCGGCGTCGAACGCGCCCCAGCCGCCGTTCCTGCACTGCATCCCGCGCAGCCACACCGCGCCTTTGTCCACCACCGCGCCGTACTTGGCCGAATCGAGCCGGTCGAGCGCGGCCATCACCACCGCGGTGTCATCGACGTCGGGATAATGCGGGTTGGCATACTGGAACGCCCAGCCGCCCGGCGGCAAACCGGGGCGCTGCGCCGCCCAATCGCCGACCACGTCGGTGATCTGGCGTTCGACCAGCCAATCGGCCGCCCGCCGCGCCGCCGCCTCGGCCTCGGCCCCGCCGGCCTCAAGCAAAGCATGGGTGGCGAGCGCGGTGTCCCACACCGGCGAGACGCAGGGCTGGACCCAGGCCCGATCGCCCTCTTCGACCACCAGCTTGCGGATCGCCGCCTTGGCGGTCACCACCCGGGGATCGTCCTTCGGCACGCCGAGCAGGTCGTACATCAGCACGGCATTGACCATCGCCGGGAAGATCGCCCCCAGCCCGTCCTCGCCGTTGAGGCGCTCATCGACGAAGGCCACCGCCTTTTCCACCGCCAGCCGGCGCAGGCCCTGGGGGAAATAGGGCTGGACCTGATGCAGCACCTTGTCGAGGCCTCGGAAGAAATGGGCCCAGCCCGACCGCGCCGGCTCCAGGTTCCAGTTGGTGACCCGCTCGGGCGGAACGGTGAACAGCTCGCGGATGTTGATCCGGAGCGGGTTGCGCGCCTGCGGCTTGAGGCTCATCAGCACGATCAGCGGCACGATCACCGTGCGCGACCAGTAGCTGACCCGGTCGAGATGGAACGGGAACCATTTCGGCAGCAGCATGATCTCGACCGGCATCACCGGCACGCCGGTCCAGGGGATCTGGCCGAACAAGGCGAGCAGGGTGCGGGTGAAGACGTTGCTGGCCGCCGCCCCGCCATGGGCCAGGATCGCGTCGCGCGCCTGCTTCATGTGCGGGGCGTCGATGTCGTCGCCGATCGCCTTGAGGGCGAAATAGGCCTTCACCGTGGCGCTGATGTTGAAATCGCCGCCATGGAACAGCGGCCAGCCGCCATGGGCGCGGTCCTGGGTGTCGCGCAGATAGACCCCGATCCGCTGTTCGAGCGGCGGATCGCGTTCGTCGAGATAATGCAGGTAGAGCACGAACTCGGCCGGAATGGTGGCATCGGCTTCGAGATCGAACACCCAATGCCCGTCGGACCGCTGCCGCCCGATCAGGGCGGCGGCGGCGGCGCGCACCGCCGCCTCGACCGCGTCGGGGGCGGGAGCGGAATCGGCCGAACGCTCTTTCATTTCACTGGCAGGCACGTCGGACCTCATCTTGCGGACGAAAAAGGGTGGGGGCCGTCAGATCAGGCCATAGCGCAGCACGCAATACAGCTTGGCCCCGGTCGGCATCCGGACCGGCGGCAGACGCGGCTGGAAGCCCTCGGCCTCCAGCCGGCAGAACACGCCGCGATACATTTCCTTCATCAGGGTCGCCGGCCGCATCGCCCGGCGCGAACAGGTCGCCATCGCCGCGTCGGACTCGGCGAAATGGCGCCGCGCCGTCTCGGCCAGCTCGCGGCAGACCGAAGCCAAGGCGGGATGGGCCAGCACCTCGGCCGGATCATGGCTGGCGATGCCGTGGGCCGACAGCAATTCGTCGGGCAGATAAAGCCGGCCGATCTCGGCATCGACCGCGACGTCGCGCAGGATGTTGGTCAATTGCAGCGCCATGCCGGTGGCGTTGGCGACGCGCTGGCCCTGCGGCCGGCTTTCGCCGAACACCCGCACCGACAGCCGGCCGACCGCCGCCGCCACCCGGTCGCAGTAAAGCTCCAGTTTGGCCAGCGAGGGGCGGACCATCGCATTGTCGCCGTCCATCTCGCAGCCGTCGATCACCGCGACGAAATCAGCCTGGGGCAATTCGTATTCGCGGATCGGCCCTTGCAGCGCGCGGGTGACCGCATGGGTCGGCGCGCCCTGATACAGCCGCTCGATCTCCTCGCGCCACCAGCCGAGGCGGCGGCGCTTGTCGGCCGGATCGCCCGGCTCGTCGGCGATGTCGTCAACCTCGCGGCAGAAGGCATAAATGCCGTACATGCCGTAGCGGCGCGGCGTTTCCAGCAGCCGCATCCCCCAATAGAACGAGGTGCCGGCCGCCCGCACCCGTGCCGCCATGTCCTCATAGAGGACGGGATCGACGGTGATCATCGCTTGCCCTCCGGTCGCTGATCCTGAACCCGACCCTTCCACACCCCGCCGCGCCCGCGGTGCCAGCTCACTCCCGACTGCACCGTCGCGCCGAGATAGAACAGCGCCACCGCCGGCAGCGCCGCCGCCCAGGCCGGGGCGAGGCCGAACCGGCGCACCGTCGGCCAATAAGCGGCAGTCATCGCCGCCCAGGCCAGCAGCCCGAACAGCGAGCCCGACAGCGCCAGCAGCGGCGGGGCGATGAACACCAGGGTCATCGCCAGCACGGTACCAGCCAGCAGCAGCGGCGAATGGTTGAGCTGGGCATAGGCCGAGCGGGCGATCATCCGCCACAGCCCGGACGGGCCCCAATAGGTACGCGAACTGGTGGTGTCCCAGCTCAGGTCGATCCGCACCCGCCCGCCGGCGCGCTTGACCACCCCGGCCAGACTGCAATCGTCGATCACCGCGCCGCGAATGGCATCGACGCCGGCGATCCAGTCGAGCGCCTGCGGCCGGATCAGCACATAGCCGCCGGCGGCGGCGGCGGTCGGCCGGGCCGGGTCGCGCACCCAGGCGAAGGGATAGAGCATGCGGAAGAAGAAGACGAAGGCCGGAATCACCGCCCGTTCCCACCAGCTGGCGGTGCTGAGCCGGACCATGCGCGAGGCGAGGTCGAGCCGCTCGGCCAGGGCGCGGGCCACCACCTGACGCAGTTCGCCCGGGGCGTGGCTGATGTCGGCGTCGGTCAGCAGCATGAAGCCGGCCTCGGGCCGGGCGGCGCGGGCGGCGGCGAGGCCGTGATGCAGCGCCCACATCTTGCCGGCCCAGCCGGGCGGCAGATCGGGCGCGGCCAGCACGGTCAGACGGTCGCCGGCACCGATCGCCTCGGCGGCGGCGCGGGCCAGCGCGGCGGTGCCGTCGCTGCTGTGATCATCGACCACCACCAGGGTCAGCCGGCCGGGATAATCGGACGACAGCAGCGAGGCGACGGTGGCGCCGATTCCCTCGGCCTCGTCGCGGGCGGGAATCACCGCCGCCACTTCCGGCCAGATTTCCGGTTCCGGCACCGGCGCGGGCGCCTCGATCCGCCAGAATCCGCCACGCTGGGTCAGCAGCCAGCCCCAGGCGAGCAGGCCGGCCAGACCGGCCCAAGCCGCAGCCTTCATCGTGCCACCCGGCCCTGGGCACGGAACCATTCGACCGCGTCGGCCAGGGCCTGATCGGCCGGACGGTGACGATAGCCCAACTCGGCCTCGGCCTTGGCCGAGGAGAAATACATCCGCCAGCGCGCCATCCGCAGCCCATCGACGGTGAGGAACGGCTCGCCGCCGCCGAAGCGGGCCCACAATTCGGCCCCCACCGCCAGCGGGAACAGCGGCAGGCGCGGCAGGCGCACCGTCGGCGGCTTGCGCCCGGTCAGCAGCGCGATGCGGCCGAGAATTTCCGACAGCGGCAGATTGTCGCCGCCGAGGATGTAACGCTGGCCGATTCGGCCGCGTTCCATCGCCAGCAGGTGCCCTTCGGCGACGTCGGCGACATGGACCAGATTGAGCCCGGTATCGAGATAGGCCGGCATCCGCCCGTTGGCCGCCTCGACGATGGTCCGCCCGGTCGGGGTCGGCTTGATGTCGCCCGGGCCGATCGGGGTCGAGGGATTGACGATCACCACCGGCAGACCGGATTCGTCGGCCATCCGCCGCACCACCGCCTCGGCCAGGAATTTCGATTTCTTGTAGGGGCCGATCATCTCGGCCAGCCCGCTCGGGGTGTTCTCGTCGGCGGCGCCATACTCGACATGGCCGAGGGTGGCGACCGAGCTGGTGTAGACGATCCGTTCGAGCCCCGCCGCCTGGGCCGCCTGCATCAGCGCCCGGGTGCCCTCGACATTGGCGCGCAGCATCGCCGCCTCGTCCGGCACCCACAGGCGGTAATCGGCAGCGGCGTGATAGAGGCGGGCACAGCCGGCGACCGCCCGGGCCAGCGAGGCCTGATCCTCGAGCGCGCCTTCGGCGATCTCGACGGAAAGGCCGGTCAGATTGCTGCGGTCCGAGCCCGGCCGCGCCAGCACCCGCACCCGTTCGCCGCGCGCCAGCAAGGCCCGAACGATCGCCGAACCGACGAATCCGGTGGCCCCGGTGACAAGCGTGATCCCGTTCATGCGCAAACGCCCCCATGCGCCCGAACGACGTTTCGTGCGGGCGGTCGGGTTAGTTACATCTTTTGTGTTGGCATCCGCCACAGATTCTTTGATCCTGTCCTCAAACAGCTTATCCCGTAATAAGGGAATCTTTTCAACGATGTTCTTGGCAAGTTTGGTCGGCGGCGCCTTCGCCGTCGGTGGTTACGCGTATCTCGCTCTCGCTTTCCGCCAACTCCGTTCCGTTCAGCCGCCCGGGCCGCCGCCGAGCTGGCGGCCGCCGGTGTCGGTGCTGGTGCCGGCCCACGGCACCCCGCCCCGGCTGGAGGAATGTCTGCGTTCGATCTGCGCCCAGGATTACCCCGGGTTGCAGGTGGTGTTCGGGCTGCACAGCGCCGACGACCCGGCCCGGCCGGTGATCGAGCGGGTGCGGGCCGATTTCCCCGCGCTCGACACCGCACTGGTGATCGACGAGCGCCGGCTCGGCAGCAATCCCAAAAACGCCAACCTCGCCAACATGCTGCCGGCGGCCAAGCACGATATCCTGGCGATGATCGACAGCGACGTGCTGCTCGAGCCCGATTTCATCGCCCGCTTCATCCAGCCGCTGTCCGAACCCGGGGTCGGCGGCGTCACCAGCCTCTATTCCGGCGCGCCCGAACCCAACGCGGTGGCCGAGATCGGCGCGCTTTATCACAATGACTGGTTCATTCCCTCGGTGCTGGTCGATCTGTCGCGCCACGACATGGACATCTGCTACGGTGCGGCGATCGCGGTCACCCGCCAATCGCTGGCGGCGATCGGCGGATTCGAGGCGATGGCCGACGCGGTGGCGCAGGATTATGTGTTCGGCCACCAGCTCTACCGCCACGGCTTCAAGGTTCGCCTCGCCCAGCCGGTGGTCGCCACCGTGGTGACGGAAACCCGCCTGCGCGACCTGATCCAGCACGAATTGCGCTGGAGCCGCGCCGTCCGCGCCATCCGCCCGCTCGAACATTTCGGCTGCATCTTCATGAGCCCGCTCGGGCCGATGCTGCTGGCGACCCTGTTCGGCTGGACCCTGTGGGTGGCGCTGCCGGCGCTGGCGGTGCAGATCGGACTGCGCCAGCACCTCCACCGCCGCCTGCGTCGGCTCTATCCCAGCCTGCCGCCGGCCAAGCCCTGGCAGATCGTCGCCCGCGAATTGCTCAACGGGCTGGTGATCGGCCTCGCCATGTTCGGCCGCCGGGTGCGGTGGAACAATCAGGTGATGGTCACCAATCACGGCCTCAGCATGAAGCGGGTCGGCTGAAAAAAATCGCGGGCTCTGCCCGCACCCGCCAAGGGCCGCAAGGCCCTTGGAACCCATCGATGGTCGGGCGCGGAACGGCCTGTCAGCTTGGGCGCGGGCGTTGGTCGCGCTTACAGGCCGAGGGCGCGGCGCAGACGGCGCAGGGCCGGGCGAGGACCGCAGCCGGTGGGAACCACCACGTCGGCGCGGCGGCGCTTGTCGGCCTCGGGCGCTTGCTGGGTGCGGATCTGGCGCAACCGCTCCAGGGTCATGCCGGGGCGGGCCAGCACTCGCTGGGCCTGAAGAAACGGCGGACAGGTCACCACCACCACCAGATCGCAGCGGCGGTCGGCCCCTGTTTCGAACAGGAGCGGAATGTCGAGCACCACCATCCGGGCATGGCGGCGACGCTGACGGCGCAGGAAGTCGGCCTCGGCGGCGCGCACCAGCGGGTGAACGATCGCTTCGAGCCGGCGCAAAGCGGCGGGATCGCCGAACACCCGGCGACCGAGGGCGGCGCGATCGATCGCGCCGTCGCGCTCGACTCCGGGAAAGGCGGCTTCCACCGGGGCAACCGCCTTGCCGCCGGGAGCGAACAAGGCGTGGACGGTGGCATCGGCGTCGTGCACCGGCAGGCCGGCGCGGCGCAGCATCCGCGCCGCCGTGCTTTTGCCGGTGCCGATCGACCCGGTCAGGCCAATGATCCGCATCAGCCCGCCATGACGAAGGCACGCAGCGCCGCATCGACCTCGGGACGCGGGCCGAACCAGGCCTCGAACCCGGGCACCGCCTGCCACAGCAGCATGCCGAGGCCATCGACCACCGGATGGCCGCGCCGGCGGGCGGCAGCCAGCAGCGGGGTTTCGAGCGGGACATAGACGATGTCGGTCACCACCGCCGTGACCGGCAAGGCGGCAAGGTCGAGGTCGAGCGGCGGCTGACCGTGCATGCCGAGGCTGGTGGTGTTGACCAGCAAAGCGGCGCCGTCGAGCTGGTCTTCGCGATCGGCCCATTCGGTGACATGGATCGGGCCGCCGAGGGTGGCGGCAAGCTGCTCGGCACGAACCCGGCTGCGGTTGACCAGCCGGATTTCCGGCACGCCGGCATCAGTCAGGGCGGCGATCACCGCGCGGGCGGCGCCGCCGGCACCGATCACCATGGCCGGACCGGCGGCCGGACGCCAGGACGGGGCGTTGCGGCGCAGATTTTCGAGAAAACCGAAGGCGTCGGTGTTGCGGCCGGTGATCCGGCCCTCTTCGTCGATCACGAGGGTGTTGACCGCGCCGATCCGCGCCGCCAGCGGCTCGATCGCATCAAGCAGCGGCAGCACCGTTTCCTTGTGCGGGATGGTCAGGTTGGCGCCGCGAAACCCGAGCCGGGGCAAGGCACGCACCGCCTGGGCGAGATGCTCGGGCGCCACCGCCAGCGGCAGATAGGCGGCATCGAGGCCGAGCCGGTCGATCCAGTAGCCATGCAGCCGGGGCGAACGCGAATGCGCCACCGGCCAGCCGAGCACCCCGGCCAGCCGGGCCTGTCCGGTCAGAATCATTGTTGCAGTTCCCCTTCCTCCCGCAAAACTTCGAGCAGCGGCAGCAGCGGCAGGCCGAGGATGGTGAAGAAATCCCCCTCGATCCCGGTGAACAACTGCGCGCCGAGGCCTTCGAGCTGATAGGCCCCGACCGAGGCGAGCGGCGCCGCCCCGGCCTGATCAAGATAGGCGTCGAGGAAGGTTTCGGAAAAGTCCCGCATCGTCAGCCGCGCCTCGGCCCGGTGAGTCCAGCGCGGATGGCCGTCACGCAGCAGCGCCACCGCGCTGATCAGCCGGTGCTCGCGGCCGCGCAGCGCCAGCAACTGATCCCGCGCCTCGGCCCGGTCGCGCGGCTTGTCGAACCCGGCCCCGTCGCAATCAAGCGTCTGGTCGGCGCCGATCACCAGCGCGCCGGGATGGCGGGCCGACACCTCGGCCGCCTTCAGCCCGGCCAGGGTGGCGGCGATCGCCGCCGCGCCGGCATGACCCTGGCGCATCGCCTGCTGGATCCGCGTCTCGTCGATCCGGGGCGGATCGATCGTCACCACCACCCCGGCGGCGGCCAGCATCGCCTGACGGGCCCGGCTGCCGGAGGCGAGAACGATCATGGCGCCACCCCCTCCACCGTGCCCCGGCGCTGATCGTACAATTGAATGATGGTGGCCGAGGCCTCCTCGATCGAGCGGCGGGTGACGTCGACCACCGGCCAGCCGAGCCGGGTGAACAGGCGGCGCGCCTGCTGCACCTCCTCGCGCACCCGCTCGAACTGGGCGTAATCGGTTTCCTCGGTCTGATTGAGCAGCCGCAGCCGGGCGCGGCGGATGTCGGACAGGCTCTTCGGATCCTTGGTCAGACCGACCACCAGCGGGCTGGTGGCGTTTTCCAGTTCGGGCGGCAGCGGCACCCCCGGCACCAGCGGATAATTGGCGCATTTGAGGCCGCGATTGGCCAGATACATGCTGGTCGGCGTCTTCGAGGTGCGCGACACCCCGACCAGCACCACGTCGGCCTCCTCGACCAGCTCGATCAACTGGCCGTCATCATGGGCCAGGGTGAACTGCATCGCGTCGATCCGGCGAAAATATTCGGCATCGAGCTGATATTGCCGCCCCGGCGCCGCCGCGACCGGACTGCCGAGATAGGTCGACAGCGACGCCATCACCGGATCGAGCACCGAAACACACGGCATCGAGCGCAGCCGACAGGCCTCTTCCAACCGGCGGCGCACCTCGGAATCGACCAGGGTGAAGAACACCAGCCCGGGCCGGTCGGCGAAATCGGCGATCACCCGCTCGATCTGGCCGACGGTACGAACCAGCCCCCAGGTGTGCAGGGTCGGCTGGACCGTTTCGAACTGGGCCAGACAGGCGCGGACGATCGAGGCGACGGTCTCGCCGGTGGCGTCGGAAACCAGATGGATGTGCAGCTCGCTCATGGCGGTGGACAAGTCTCAATCCTGGGGATAACCGGGGTGACGGCGCCTTTCGCCGGATTCGCTCCCCGATCCGCTTTTTCGCTCCGCCGATCGGTGAGTCTGTCGAAAAGACTCGTCTTACGGGTCGAGGATAGCGTGAATCCCGGCCGGGGCCACCAGTTTTCCCCGTTATCCACCGCTTTATCCGCAAGGCGGACTCACGACGGGATTCAACGACTTGGACTCGGAACGCGGGCGACCTGTCCCCGAATCGCGACAACCGAAACGAGTCGGCGGACAAGCCTGGGGACAGAATCGATCCGAACGGGGATCCCCGTCATCCACAGGCACCCACCACTCACTGCCATCTTTTCTCTCCTTCCCAAAAAAGGTAAGAGAGGGAACCACATCGAACCAAGGCTGAGCCCCGTGTCCCAGACATCCAAACCCTTCCTGCGCGCCCTCGCCGGTGAAACCGTCACGCCGCCTCCGTTCTGGCTGATGCGTCAGGCCGGCCGCTACCTGCCCGAATATCGCGCTACGCGCACTCAGGCGGGCAGTTTCCTCGACCTGTGTTACACGCCGGACCTCGCGGTCGAGGTCACCCTGCAACCGCTGCGGCGCTACGGCTTCGACGCGGCGATTCTGTTCAGCGACATCCTGGTGGTCCCCGATGCGCTCGGACAGAAGGTCGCCTTCAAGGAAGGGGAAGGTCCGGTCCTGCCGGCGATTCGCTCAGCAGCGGACCTTGACCGGCTCGACCTCGCGGGCTTCCACCAGCATCTCGCTCCGGTCTACGCCACCGTCGCCGGTCTGGCGAAGGCGATCCCGGCCACCACCGCGCTGATCGGCTTCTCCGGCGCGCCGTGGACCGTCGCCACCTACATGATCGAGGGCAGCGGCTCGAAGGACTTCCCCAACGCCAAGGGGATGATGTTCTCCCAGCCGGAGCTGTTCGGCCGGCTGATGGATCTGCTGGTGCGCGCCACCGGCGATTATCTGATCCGTCAGATCGACAACGGCGCCGAAGCGATCCAGATTTTCGACACCTGGGCCGGCGCCCTGCCGGAAGAGGAATTCGCCAAGTGGGTGATCGCGCCGACCCGCACCCTGGTCGAGCGCATCCGTGCCGAACGTCCCGGCATTCCGGTGATCGGCTTCCCGCGTGGTGCTGGCGTCCTCTACAAGAAATACGTGCAGGAAACCGGGGTTGACGGCGTGTCGATCGATTCCTCGGTGCCGCTGGCCTGGGCCGCGGCCGAACTCCAACCGCACTGCACCGTGCAGGGCAACCTCGACCCGCTGCTGCTGGTCGCGGGCGGCGAGGCGCTTGACGCCGGGATCGACCGGGTGCTCAACACCCTGGGCAAGGGCCGGTTCATCTTCAATCTCGGCCATGGCATCGTGCCGCCGACCCCGCCGGAAAATGTCGCCCGGCTGGCCGAGCGGGTCAAAAACTGGAAAGGCTGATGAACCAACCCACGGCCACGAGAACGGCCGTCGTTCTGTTCAATCTTGGCGGTCCGGACAGTCCGGAGGCGGTCGAGCCGTTTTTGTTCAACCTGTTCAACGACAGGGCGATCATTGACGTTCCGGCCCCCCTGCGCTGGCTGATCGCCAAGATGATCTCGAAACGGCGGGCGCCGACCGCGCGCGACATCTACGCGAATCTCGGCGGCCGCTCGCCGCTGGTCGAGCAGACCCGGGCCCAGGCCCGGGATCTGGAACTGCTGCTCGGCCCGGGCTATCGCTGTTTCATCGCGATGCGCTACTGGCACCCCTTCACCAGCGAGGCGGTCGAGTCCGTCAAGGCCTGGGGCGCCACCGACGTCGTGCTGTTGCCGCTTTACCCGCAATTTTCCGCCACCACGGCGGGATCCTCGCTGGGCGAATGGCAGGCCCAGGCGAAAAAACTGCGGATGACCGCGCCGACGCGGCTGTCCTGCTGCTATCCGACCCAGCGCCACATGGTCGCGGCGCTGGCCGATCTGGTCCGCACCGGCTATGCCGAGGCCGAAAAGGCCGGCAAGCCGCGGGTGCTGTTCTCGGCCCACAGCCTGCCCAAGAAGATGATCGACCGCGGCGATCCCTATCAGAGCCAGGTCGAGCAGACCACCGAGGCGGTGGCCCAGGCCACCGGGCTGGCCGATCTCGACTGGAGCGTGTGCTATCAGAGCCGGGTCGGCTCGATGGAATGGATCGGCCCCTCGATCGAAAGCGAGCTGGAGCGGGCCGGGCACGACAAGGTGCCGGTGGTGGTGGTGCCGGTCGCCTTCGTTTCGGAACATTCGGAAACCCTGGTCGAACTCGACATCGAATACCGGCGGCAGGCCGAACAGCTCGGCATTCCCGCCTATGTCCGGGTGCCGACCCTCGGCTGCCATCCCTCGTTCATCAAGGCCCTGGCCGAAGTCGTGCGCGATCCCCAGTCCGGCGCCGGCAAGGATGGTTGCAGTTCCCTGGGCCGCACCTGTCTTGGAAAGGGCTGTCAATGCTGAGCGGTCAAGCCTATCTGTGGGTCAAGTCGATCCACGTCATCGCCGTGCTGTCGTGGATGGCGGGGATGCTCTATCTGCCCCGCCTGTTCGTCTATCACACCCAGGTCGAGAAGGGCTCCGAGGCTTCGGAGAAGTTCAAGATCATGGAACGCCGCCTGCTGAAGGCGATCATGACGCCGGCGATGGTGGTGAGCTGGGTGCTCGGCCTGTGGATCGCGATCGAGTACGGCATGTTCAGCCAGCCGTGGTTTCACGTCAAACTGGCGATGGTGGTGGCGATGACCGCGTCGCACCTGTTCCTGATCCGCTGCAAGAACGATTTCGCCGCCGACCGCAACACCCGGCCGGAGAAGTTCTTCCGCGTTCTCAACGAGGTGCCGACGCTGCTGATGATCGTCATCGTCATCATGGTGATCGTCAAACCCTGGTAGGGATCCGCCGGCCGGGCCGGGGCCAGCCGCCCCGGCCCCCGCGCGCCGCCCCGCCGAGCCGCCACATCGGATTTGACAGACGGGCGGCGTTTAGCTAAAGGATGAGCCAGCGCCCGGGCTCGCTTATCCGCCCCGGCCTTTTCCTACCCGTCCCGCCCCTTGCCGGATCCGACCGGCCCAGCTTCCGGCTTCCCGGCCCGAGACCCATCCTGTCCGCCCTTCTTCTCGGACCGATGCCGATCCGCTCCAAGGCATTTGAACGGATACTGATTCGATGCATCTTCAGGACCTGAAAAAGAAGTCTCCCGCCGAGCTGTTGGCGTTTGCCGAGGAGCTCGAGATCGAGAACGCCAGCACCCTGCGCAAGCAGGACATGATGTTCGCGATCCTCAAGCAGCTCGCCGACAACGACACCCCGATCTACGGCGACGGCGTGCTGGAGATTCTTCAGGACGGATTCGGTTTTCTGCGCAGCCCGGAAGCGAATTATCTGCCGGGTCCCGATGACATCTATGTCAGCCCGAGCCAGGTGCGCCGCTTCGGCCTGCGCACCGGCGACACCGTCGAGGGCCAGATCCGCTCGCCCAAGGACGGCGAACGCTATTTCGCGCTGCTCAAGGTCAATTCGATCAATTTCGAGCCGCCGGAAAACGTGCGGCACCGGATCAATTTCGACAATCTGACCCCGCTTTATCCGGAAGAGAAGCTGCGGCTCGAGATCGACGATCCGACCAAGAAGGATCTCACCACCCGGGTGATCGATCTGGTCGCGCCGATCGGCAAGGGCCAGCGCGCCCTGATCGTCGCCCCGCCGCGCACCGGCAAGACGGTGATGTTGCAGAACATGGCCCACGCCATTTCCGCCAATCACCCCGAAGTCTATCTGATCGTCCTGCTGATCGACGAGCGCCCCGAGGAAGTCACCGACATGGCGCGGTCGGTCAAGGGCGAGGTGATCAGCTCGACCTTCGACGAGCCGGCCTCGCGCCACGTCCAGGTCACCGAAATGGTGCTGGAGAAGGCCAAGCGGCTGGTCGAACACAAGCGCGACGTGGTGATCCTGCTCGATTCGATCACCCGCCTTGCCCGCGCCTACAACACCGTGGTGCCCAGCTCGGGCAAGGTGCTGACCGGCGGTGTCGATGCCAACGCCCTGCAACGGCCGAAGCGTTTCTTCGGTGCCGCCCGCAACATCGAAGAGGGTGGCTCGCTGTCGATCATCGCCACCGCCCTGATCGATACCGGCTCGCGCATGGACGAGGTGATCTTCGAAGAGTTCAAGGGCACCGGCAATTCGGAAATTATCCTCGACCGCAAGCTGAGCGACAAGCGGACCTTCCCGGCGATCGACATCACCAAGTCGGGCACCCGCAAGGAAGAATTGCTGGTCGAGAAGGGCATCCTGTCGAAGATGTGGGTGCTGCGCCGCATCCTGATGCCGATGGGCGTGGTCGATGCGATGGAATTCCTGGTCGACAAGCTGAAGCACTCGAAGAACAACGCCGATTTCTTCGACGCGATGAATTCCTGATCCTGTTTCCGGCCGGGAGGAGAGCCGCCATGGCGGCTTTCCTCCCTCGGCTTTTGTGGCGGCCGCCGCCACCCGGTCCAGGCCAGGTCCCTGGAAGATTTCCTTCACAGCCAAAAAATTTCACACCACCGGGCATGAAAATGCGCCGGGGTGGGCCTATATGTCCGCCACGACCAACGATTTGACACGAACGGTTCCCATGGTCAGCGTTTCCACCTCCGCCTTCCCCACCCCCGGCCCGGCCCCCGCCTCGGCATTGGCCCCCGATGGCATCGAACATGTCCACTGCCCGGAATGCGGCCGCAAGACCCCGCACCGGGTCAGCCGTGAACGGGTGGTGGCGCCGGTGCTGTGGTGCCTGTCCTGCTTCCATCTGCACGTCGAACGCAAGGACGAGTCCCACGGCGCGTCCTGAAGCCGCCGGCCGGTGCCGACAGGCCCTAGCCGGGACCCGATCCCCCCCTCCCGCAAGCAGACGATGAAAACAAAGGGGGTCCGGGGCATCGCCCCGGCGGGTCGCGGGCAGAGCCCGCGCGCTACCGTGCCGCCAGCAGGGCTTCGGCGGCGGCGCGGGCGGGATCGGTAACGGTTTCGCCGGCCAGCATGCGGGCGATCTCCTCGCGCCGGTCCGCGGCCGCCAGCGGTTCGACCCCGGTGACGGTGACGGCGCCCCGGCTGTGCTTGGCGACGCGGAAATGGTGCTGGCCGCGTGCCGCGACCTGGGGCGAATGGGTCACCACCAGCACCTGAAGATCGGTGGCCAACCGGGCGAGGCGTTCGCCCACCGCCGCCGCCACCGCGCCGCCGATGCCGGCATCGACCTCGTCGAACACGATGGTGGCGGTGGGCGCGCCGCGCGCCAGCACCACCTTCAGCGCCAGCATGAACCGCGCCAGTTCGCCGCCGGAGGCGATGCGGGCCAGCGGTCCGGGCGGGCTGCCGGGATTGGTCGCCACCTCGAACGTCACCGCGTCGAGCCCGTCGGGCCCCCAGCCGCGTTCCTCCTCGGCCACCACCCGGGTGCGGAAGGTGGCTTTTTCGAGCTTGAGCGGCGGCAGTTCGGCCGCTACCGCCTTGTCGAGGCCGCGCGCGGCCTTGGCGCGGGCCTTGGACAAAGCGCGGGCGGCGGTCAGATAGGCGGCGCGGGCCTGCTCCTCGGCGGCGGCGAGGCGGGCGAGGCTGCTGCCGCCATCCTCCAGCTGGTCGAGCCGGGCGGAGAGACGCTGGCGCAGTTCGGACAGGTCATCGACCGCGACGCCATGGCGCCGGGCCGCGCCGCGCAGGGCGAACAGGCGTTCCTCGACCGTTTCCAGCCGGCGCGGGTCGAGGTCGAGCCCGGTCGAGGCCCGTTCCAGCGCGGTGACCGCCTCGGCCGCTTCGATCTCGGCGCGGTCGAGGGCGGCGATCACCGCATCGAGCCGGCCCTCGGCCCGTTCCGCCACCCGTTCCAGGGCGCGGCGGGCGGCGCGCAGGCTGGCCTCGACATCGCCGTTGCGCACCAGGGCGGCCTGGGCGGCGTTCATCGCCTCGACCAGCTTTTCGCCCTGCATCAGCAGGGTGCGGTCGCGGGCCAGTTCGGCTTCCTCGCCCGGGCGGGGATCGAGCGTGGCGAGATCCTCGACCACCGCCCGCAGCGTTTCCTCCTCGGCGCGGGCCTGGGCCTGGCTGGCCTCGGCCTCGGCCCGGGCGGCGCTGGCGGCGCGCCAGGCTTCCCAGGCGGTGGTGACGGCGGCACGGCTGGCGCCGAGCCCGGCGA
The DNA here is from genome assembly GCF_042683125.1 of Phaeospirillum tilakii. Lineage (NCBI taxonomy): Bacteria > Pseudomonadati > Pseudomonadota > Alphaproteobacteria > Rhodospirillales > Rhodospirillaceae > Phaeospirillum > Phaeospirillum tilakii. The sequence continues at coordinate 136,340 of NZ_JBHUIY010000003.1, read as the reverse complement.
AGGCGTCGAGCACGCCGAGATGGGTGGTGGGGTCGAGCAGGCCGTGGCTTTCGAACTGGCCATGGATCTCGACCAATTGCCCGGCGATCCGCCGCAGCAAAGCGAGGCTGACCGGCTGGTCGTTGAGGAAGGCGCGGGAGCGGCCATCGGCGGTGACCACCCGGCGCAGCAGCAGGCCGTCATCGCCGCCGAGCCCGGCTTCGGCCAGCGAGGCGCGGGCGGGATGGTCGGGCGGCAGGTCGAAGGCGGCGATCACCGAGCCCTGGGCGGCGCCGTGGCGCACCAGCCCGGCCTCGGCCCGCGCTCCCAGCGCGAGCCCGAGCGAATCGAGCAGGATCGACTTGCCGGCGCCGGTTTCGCCGGTGAACACCGCCAGACCGGGCGCCAGGGTCAGATCGAGGCGCTCGATCAGGACGATGTCGCGAATGGCGAGCGACGCCAGCATCGCCTTACCAGAACTTGGCCCAGTTGAACCAGCCGCCGCTGGTCTTGGCCGGATCGTCGGCGGTGGGCGGTGGCGGCGCCTTGGTGGTCGGGCGGTCCGACCAGAAATTGTACCAGGACAGATCCTGGCGCCGCTTCGACGGGTCGAAATCGCCATGGGCGGCGATGGCGTAGCTGTCCTGGTACCAGTCGGAGCCGGGGAAATTGTGGCCCAGCACCGCGGCGCTGCGCTGCGCCTCGGCGTCGAGGCCGAGGATGGTGTAGATCTCGACCATCCGGTGCAGCGCCTCGGGGACGTGGCTGGTGGTCTGGTACTGCTCGGTCACCAGCTTGAAGCGGTTGAGCGCGGCGAGATATTGCTTGGTGTCGAGGTAATAGCGCCCGATCGCCATTTCCTTGCCGGCCATGTGGTCGCGGGCGAGGTCGATCTTGAGCCGCGAATCGCGGGCATAGACGCTGCTGGGGAAGCGATCGACCACTTCCTGCAACGATTTCAGCGCCTGCTCGGTCATTTTCTGGTCGCGGCCGACGTCGGTGATCTGCTCGTAATAGCACAGCGCCTTCAGATAATAGGCGTAGCCGGCATCCTTGTTGCCCGGGTGAAGCTGGATGAAGCGGTCGAGCGCGGGCAGGGCGTCATCGTATTTGTTGCGGGCATACAGCGCATAGGCCGCCATCAACTGCGCCTTGGTCGCCCAGGCCGAGTAGGGATGCTGGCGATCGACCTCGTCGAACTGCTTCGCCGCCCGCTGGTACTCGTCCTTGTCCATCAGGTCCATGGCGTTGTTGTACAACTCCTCGACCGGCTTCTCGACGTACTCCTCCTTCTTTTCGGCGCAGGCGGCGACGGCGAACAGCAGGCCGAGCCCGATCGCGGCACAGAGCGGCCGACCGATGAAGCGCGCGGGCGGAGCGGAGGCGGATACAGGGCGCATGGACACTCGGCGGCGGTGGGGAAAAGGCGGCGGCGAACTATAGCATGACCGCGCGGAGGGGGAAGAGCCATCGGCGCGTGAATCCGCTAACGCCTTGATTTGTCGGGGCGAGACGCGCGGGCTCTGCCCGCACCCGCCAAGGGCCGCACGGCCCTTGGAACCCATTGATGGTCGGGCACGGAAAGGCCGGTCAGCTTGGGCGCGGGCGTTTGCCGCGCGAAGGACAGGGAAAGGGATCCAAGGGCCTGGCGGCCCTTGGCGGGTGTGGGCGGAGCCCACATCACAGGCGATCGAGCCGCTTCCGCGCCGCGCGATAGGCCGGATCAAGCCCGCCGGCCAGGGTCAGCGCCTGCCAGGCCGGGGCGGCGGCGAGGTCGAGATGGTCGGCCCGCAGCGCCAGCTTCGGGGTGGTCGCGTCATTGCCGCCGCGCACGCCGGAGCGGCAGAAGCGGTGATGGCGGCCGATCTCGGCGAAAGCGGCGGAATCGATCGAACCGACATCGCCGAACGGAAAGGCGAACCACGCGCTGGGGCCGAGCCGGCGGGCCAGCAGGTCGGCGCCGCCGCCGATCTCGTCGGCGAGGCGGGCGGGGGACAGGCCGGCGAGGCGGGGATGGGTCAGGGTATGGTTGGCGATGACGTGTCCGGCGGCGGCCAGGGCGGCGAGCTCGTCCCAGCCCAGCAGCGGCTCGGGCGCGGGGCGCTGGCCGCGCAGGACGTTGGCGGCGACGGCGGCCGCCTGTTCGGCCGGGGCCAGCTCGATCAGGCCGGGGCAAACGAACAGCAGCGCCCGGATCCCCAGCGGCGCCAGGATCGACTCGGCGACGATTCGGTTGGAGGCGAAGCCGTCATCGAAGCTGACCAGCAGCGGCGGCGGGCCGGGCGGCGGCGCGGCACCGTCAAGCAGCGTTTCGGCCTCGGCCGGGCCGATCAGACGGCCGGCGGCGGCGAGATCACCGAGGATCCGCGCCAGCACCGGGCGCTGGGCCGGCGGCACGTCGTGCAGCAGCAGGATGCGGAAGCCGCCGGGCGCGAGCCGGCGCCACAGCCGGACTTCCGGCAGGATCAGCGCGGCGAGGCGGTCGCGCCGGCTCATGACGCGGCGACCTGGGCGCGGTGGACCCGTCCGGCCCAGCCGCGCAGCGAGGATTCGCCCAGCCAGCGCGCCACCGGCACCGAGAAGCCGGTCTTGGGCCGGGTCAGCAGCGCCGCCGGCAGCGGCGGGGCGGCGCAGGCGGCCATCGCCGCCTTGTCCGGCAACTGGCCGCTGGCGGCGCCGATCCGCAGCACCGCGCCGAGCAGGGCGGTATCGACCAGCGGTACCCGGATTTCGACTCCGTGCGCCATTCCGGCCCAATCGGCGTCGCGCAGCAATTGCGAGCGCATGTAGCAGCCCATTTCCAGGCAGGACAGCGCCCGGCGCGGATCGTCGATGCCGGCGACGCAGGCGGCGAGGCGTTCGCGCAGGGCGAGGCGGTCGAGCCCGGCGCGGGCCATGTCGGGGTCCATCACCGCCGGCAGTTCGTCGGGCAGGAACAAGGCGCGGCGCAGGAAATAGGCCTCGGGCAGGCTGCCGCCCCAGGCGATCAGCCCGGCGGCCTTGGGCCGGCCGAGGCGGCGGGCGAGGCCGGCGCCGTGGCGGGCCAGCCCGTCGCCGAGGCCGGGCAGCGCCGCCAGTGGCCGCATCAGCCGCACCAGACGCGGCACCTTGCGGAAGGTGTCGTAGCCGGCGAACAGCTCGTCGCCGCCGAGGCCGGACAGGGCGACCTTGAGGCCCCGGCGGGCGGCGGCGCGGGCCACCAGCCAGACATTGACCCCGTCGATCGAGGGCTGGTCCATGTCGGCCAGGATGCGGTCGCGGGCCTCGGCGAAATCGCCGGCCGGGATCCGCTCGGTGACATGATCGGTGGCGTAGGCGGCGGCGACCTGCTCGGCCAGCGGCACCTCATCGCCCGGGGTGCCGGCGAACTCGTCGAAGCCGAGCGTCACCGTCGCCAGCCGGCCCGGCGCCCGCGCCGCCGCCAGCGCGCACAGGGTGGCGGAATCCCGTCCGGCCGACAGGAACAGCCCGACCGGCACGTCGGCGATCAGGTGATGGGCGACACTGTCGGCCAGCGCCTCGGCCAGGGTCGGCGCCGGGCCGTCGCCGCCGTCGCCGCGCAGGGTTTCGGTCAGGTCGAAGAAACGGCCGTGGCGGTGGCTGCCGTCGGCGTCCCAGCTTTCCCAAGCGCCGGGGGCGAGGGCGCGGATGCCGCGATAGAGGGTGAACGGCTCGGGGACATGGCCCCACAGGAAGAAGCCGGCATGGCCGGCCGGGTCGGGGCTGGTGTCGATCCGGCCGCCGGCCAGCAGCGCCTTGACCTGGGAGGCGATCCGCACCGTGCCGCCGGCCTCGGCGAGGTAGAGCGGCTTGATGCCGAGGCCGTCGCGGGCGGCGATCAGCCGCCGCGCCCGCCCGTCCCACGCCACCAGGGCGAACATGCCGCGCAGCGACGACAGCACCCCGGGGCCGTAGCGGCGCAGCAGCTCGACCACCACCTCGGTGTCGGAACCGGAGCGGAAGCGGACGCCTTCGGCCTCCAGCCCGGCGCGCAGGGCGCGGTAATTGTAGATCTCGCCGTTGAAGACCACCTTCATCGTCCCGTCGGCGCTGGCCATCGGCTGGGCGCCGGTCGGGCTGGGATCGATGATCGACAGGCGGCGGTGACCGAGCCCGACCCGGCGGTCGGGGCTGAGCCAGCTGCCGGCGCCATCGGGACCGCGCGCCGTCATCCGGTCGCGGATCGCCAGCAATTCGGCCGGATCGACCGGGGGGGCGCCGGCGGCGGCGAACAGGGCGACCAGGCCGCACATCGCGCGCTACTCCGTCGCCGGGGCGGCGGGGGCGGCCCCGGCCCGCGACGGCTGATATTCCGGCACCAGCCGGCGCAGCAGGGCCAGCGCCGCCTCGCCGCGCCGGGCCAGACTGGCCTCGCGCAACTCGTCGATGGCGCGGCCGAGCGGCACCGCCTCGACCGCGCGCGGCGCGGCCAGCAGCAGGCCGGGCTCGCCGGTGGCGACCGGCGGCTCGGCGCCGTGGAAGATCTCCTCGAACAGTTTTTCGCCCGGACGCAGGCCGGTGAAGGCGATCGAGATGTCGTGGTCGGGGCGCAGTCCGGCGAGGCGGATCATCTGGCGGGCCAGATCGACGATCCGCACCGGCTCGCCCATGTCGAGCACGAAGATCTTGCCGCGATAGGCGGCGTCGGTGGCGCCGAGGCGCGAGGCCTGCAACACCAGCTCGACCGCCTCGCGCACGGTCATGAAATAGCGGGTCATCTCGGGGTGGGTGACGGTCAGCGGCCCGCCGGCGGCAAGCTGCTTCTGGAACAGCGGCACCACCGAGCCGGTCGAGCCCAGCACGTTGCCGAAGCGGACGGTGACAAAGCGGGTGCCGCCCGGATTGCCCCCGGCGGCGAGATCGAGCGCCTGGGCGTACATCTCGGCCACCCGCTTGGTCGCCCCCATCACGTTGGTGGGATTGACCGCCTTGTCGGTCGAGATCTGCACCATCACCCGCACCCCGGCGGCGACGCAGGCATCGGCGACGATCCGGGTGCCGACGGCGTTGGTCAGGATCCCTTCCTCGGGATTGCGTTCGACCATCGGCACATGCTTGAGGGCGGCGGCGTGGAACACCAGTTCGGGGCGGTGGGTGTCCATCGCCTCGCCGACCCGGGCCGCCATCCGCACGTCGCCCAGCAGCGGCACCACGCGCGGGGCGTTGGGCAGCGCCGTCAGTTCCTGATCGATGCTGTAGAGATTGAACTCGCAGGCCTCGAACAGCACCAGCCGCTCGGGGCCGCAGGCGGCGATCTGGCGCACCAGTTCCGAGCCGATCGAGCCGCCGGCCCCGGTGACCATCACCCGCCGGCCGCGAATCATTGCCTCCAGCCCGCTGCGGTCGAGCGCCTGCTGCGGCCGGCCGAGCAGATCCTCGACCGCGATCGGCCGGATCGGCACGGTCTCATCGACGCCGTTCAGCTCGGTCAGGCGCGGGATCCGCCCCAGCGCGAGGCCGAGCCGGTCGGCCTCGTCGAGCAAGGCGCGGACGGTGGCGCCGTCGAGGCCGTGATCGGTGATGATCAGCCGCTGTGGCGCCTGTCCGCGCCGGCGCAGTTCGGCCACCACCTCGGCCAGTTCGTCGATCGCCCCCAGCACCTCGATGCCGTGGATGTTGCGGCCGACCCGGGCGCCGCGCGGGCTGACCACGCCGACGGCGCGGTATTCCGCCACCGCCGAGCGGGTGGCGCGGATGAACAGCTCGGCCTCGTCGCCGGCGCCGACCAGCAGCGCCGGCACCGCGTCGGGATTGGCGAAGCGGCGGGCCTGACGGCGATCCTTGAAATTGCGGTAGATGAAGCGCGGCCCGCCCAGCAGGATCAGCAGCACCAGCCAGTTGATGATCAGCACCGAGCGCGGCAGCGTCTGCAACCGGTTGACCAGGAACAGCAGCACGGTGAACGCGGTCACCGTCAGGGTGGCGGCGCGCACCAGCCCGACCATGTCGTTGGTCGAGGCATAGCGCCACACCCCGCGATACAGGCGCAGCGACAGGAACACCGGCACCGCGACGGCGACGAACAGCACGACGCCGAGCAGCAGATCGCCGTTGCTCCACAGCAGCCACAGCCCGTCGCCCAGCCGCAGATAGAGCGCGGCGACGAACGAGGACGCGGCCATGACGACATCGTGGGCGAAGGCGACATGGGCGCGCGACGGCTTGAACTTCATTCCCTGACCTCGGGAGTCTTCACGGCGCCTCTTTTAGCCCGGATTTCCCCCCCTGTCACGGAACTGACGGTGGTGGCGGCGTCGCGACCGCGCCGGATGGACGGATTCGACCTTGCCGACCCCTATCTTTCGGCCCATGCTGTTTGGAGGTTCGGGGACGACCGGGGAGGGGCGCGATGTTCGAGGCGGCGGAACTGGGACGCAAGATCTCGCGCGAGGATTTCGACGCCCTCGCCCCCGCGCTGCGCACCGAGCTGCTGGAATTGCAGCAGCAGCTGCGCGGGGCCGATTTCCCGGTGATCATCGTCTTCGCCGGGGTCGATGGCGCCGGCAAGAACGAGACGGTCAACCTGATCAACGAATGGATGGACCCGCGCTGGATCGAGACGCGGGCCTATGGCGCCGCCTCGGACGAGGAGGCGGAGCGGCCGCCGTTCTGGCGGTTCTGGCGCGACCTGCCGCCCAAGGGCAAGATCGGGCTGTTCCTGTCCTCCTGGTATCATGCTCCGCTGATCGACCGGGTACAGGGCAGGCTGACCCCGGCCGAACTCGACGAGGCGCTGGCGCCGATCCTGCGCTTCGAGAAGACCCTGGCCGACGAAGGGGCGCTGATCCTCAAATTCTGGATGCATCTGTCACAGCCGGCCCAGAAGAAGCGGCTGAAAAGCCTGGAGAAGGACCCGCTGACCGCGTGGCAGGTCAGCGAGACCGACTGGAAGCATTACGAGCAGTACGACAAGTTCCTTGCCGCCGCCGAGCGGATCATCATGCAGACCAGCAAGGGCCATGCCCCCTGGCGGATCGTCGAGGGTGCCGACCAGCGTTATCGCTCCGCGGTGGTGCTGGAGACGCTGAAGGCGGCGATTGGGTCCCATCTCGCCGCCCGCTCCGCCGCGCGCAAGGTCGATGCCGAACTGCGCGACGAGAGCCGCGACAACGGCTCGGCGGTGACCGCCGCGTTGCCGCCGCAGCCGTCGATCCTGTCCTCGCTCGACATGACGGTGGCGCTCGATCCCGCCCTCTATGCCCAGGCGTTGCAGGAGCAGCGCGCCCGGCTGGCGCTGCTCTATCGCCGCGCCATCGAAACCCGGCTGTCCACCGTGCTGGTGTTCGAGGGTTGGGACGCGGCGGGGAAGGGCGGCACCATCCGCCGGCTGACCAACGCCCTCAACGCGCGGGATTATCAGGTGATCCCGATCGCCGCCCCGACCGAGGAGGAACGGGCCCATCATTATCTGTGGCGGTTCTGGCGCCATCTCGCCCGCGCCGGCCGGGTGACGGTGTTCGACCGCTCCTGGTACGGACGGGTGCTGGTCGAGCGGGTCGAAGGCTTCTGTTCCGGCGAGGCGTGGCGCCGCGCCTATGGCGAGATCAACGATTTCGAACAGCAGCTGACCGGGCACGGCATCGTGCTGTGCAAATTCTGGCTGCACATCACCGCCGAGGAACAATTGGCCCGCTTCACCGCCCGGGGCGAGATCGATTACAAGAAATGGAAGCTGACCGAGGAGGATTGGCGCAACCGCGAGAAATGGGGGCTCTACGAGCAGGCGGTCAATGACATGGTCGAGCGCACCTCGACCCACAACGCCCCCTGGACCCTGGTCGAAGCCAATTCCAAGCCCCATGCCCGGGTCAAGGTGATGCGCACCGTCGCCGACGCGCTCGAAGCCGCGTTGGGGGCGAAGAAAAAATAACAGGATGTGGGCTCCGCCCACGCCCGCCAAGGGCCGAGGGCCCTTGGAACCCGTCGATGGTCGGGTGTGGCGAGGACAAGGCATGGGATCCAAGGGCCTTGCGGCCCTTGGCGGGTGCGGGCAGAGCCCGCTCTTTTTTATTTTCCAGAGAAATTAGGTGAACGTTTTTCCCGGAAAGCGTTAATACCCTCGATATAATCCTCGCCGTCATAGATCTGGCGGCGCAGGCCCTGGACCCGCTCGAACATCCGCGGCGTGATGGCGTGGGCGGCGACCAGCACCCGCAATTCCTCCTTCATCACCGCGATCGCCAGCGGGGCGAGCTTGCAGATTCCGGCCGCCATGTCCTCGCAGAAGGCGGTGATGCGGTCGGCCGGCTGGAGATGGTTGACCATGCCCAGCGCGTGGGCGCGCTCGGCGCTGATCGGCTGGGCGGTGAACACCATTTCGCGCACCGCATGCAGGCTGGCGGCGTTGACGAAGGTCAGCAGGCCGGAAATGTTGTAGGGGATGCCCAGCTTGGCCGGGGTGATGGCGAAATGGACGCCGGGGGTGGCGACCAGGATGTCGCAGGCCAGCGCCATTTCGAACGCGCCGCCCCACACGCCGCCTTCGAGCAGGGCGATCACCGGGGCGGGGAATTCCTCGATGGCGCGGATCACCACCCGCAGCGGATCGCCCCAGCCGAGCGGGTCGCGGTGGGTGTGGGGCAGTTCGCCGATGTCATGCCCGGCCGACCACACCGCGACGCCCGGTTCGGCGCGCAGGATCACGCAACGCGCCTTGACCGCGCGCGCCTGTTCCAGCCCGGCGATGATCTCGCCGATCAGCGCCTCGCCCAGCACGTTGCGGCGTTGCTGATGGGCCATCGTCAGGATGACGAGGAAGCCCTTTTGTTCGAATCGCACCAGCGCCATCGTCGCGCCTCCCGCTTGTGAGGATGATCAGTGACGGCCGGTACGGCGGTGATAGCGCCGGCGCGGCGTGCCGTAGGGGTCCGACCATTCCTCGTTGCCGCCGCCCTCGCCGTCATCGCGCGGCCGGGTCACCAGCCGCCACGCCCCCGCCACCAGCAGGGGCGGCAGCACGATGATCAGGATCCGGCCGATGACGTTGAAGAAATTGCCGCGATCGGTGGCGATCACGATCGCGTTCTTGCAATCGTAGCGTTGCTGGAAGGTGCCGGTGCAGTCGCTCAGCCGGTCGCGCACCGACAGCGAGCTGTGATTTTCCAGTTCGTCGGCGGGCAGGAGAAACTGGCTCCATACCCCCCAGCCGATCCACAGCAGGCACAACGCGGTCGCGACCGACTTGCCAACCTTGCCCTGACTCACTGAAGGCGTCCTCTCGCGATGCGTGATGGCGGCTATTCTAGCAAGACGGTGGCGAAGCTCAACCCGGACCGGCCGGCTCGGGCGGGATCGCCCCTTCATGGCGCAGCAGCCGCGCCTTGGTGGCGAGGCCGCCCTGGCCGGAATAGCCGCCCAGGCGGCCGTCGGCGGTCAGCACGCGGTGGCAGGGGATCAGCAGCGGAATCGGATTGCGGCCGCAGGCGCCGCCGATGGCGCGGGGGCCCGAATCGAGTTCCCGGGCGAGGTCGCCGTAACTGCGGGTCTGGCCGAACGGGATTTCCGCCAGCATCGCCCACACCCGGCGCTGGAACGGGGTGCCGGCCGGGGTCAGCGGCAGGGTGAAGCGGCGCAGCCGGCCGGCGAAATAGGCGGCGATCTCGTCCCGCGCCTGCCGCAGCAGCGGGGTTTCCGTCGCGCCCCCCCGCTCACCCCAGGCCAGCGCGGTGATCGCCCCATCGGTTTCGATCAGGGTCAGCGGGCCGAGCGGGGAGGGGAACGACAGATGAGCCATGGCGGCTACGATAACAGCAGCAAGGCGGGGAAGGGGAGGGGCAATTGCGCCGGCCGGCGCCACGGCTTAGGCTGGAACCCAGGCGGAGCCGCCGCCCTGGCCGGTTCGCCCTCACCCGATCGATCAGGGAGCGGTCATGAAGATCTCCGTCGATGTCGAGTGCACCCCGGAAGAATTGCGCGCCTTTCTCGGCCTGCCCGACGTTCAGCCGATGCAGCAGGCCCTGATGCGCCAGATGCAGGACCGGATGGCGGCCAGTCTCGCCGCCGCCGATCCCGAAACCATGCTCAAGGTCTGGCTGCCCGCCGGGGTGCAGGGGATCGAGCAATTGCAGAAGATGTTCTGGTCACAGTTCGCCGCCGCCGGCGGTCGCAGCAGGGAGAGTAAATCGTGAGTTCGCCCGAGTCCGTCGCGTCCTACTATCGCCTTCATGTCTTCGTCTGCACCCACCAGCGCCCGGCCGAGGAGGCCCGGCGCGGCTGCGGCGACCGGGGCAGCGCGGCGGCGCGCGACCATCTCAAGCGCCGGGCCAAGGAGCTCGGCCTGGGCGAGGTGCGGATCAACAATGCCGGCTGTCTTGGCCGCTGCGCGCTGGGGCCGGTGCTGGTGATCTATCCCGACGCGGCGTGGTACCGCTTCGACTCGATCGCCGACATCGACGAGATCCTCGACCGTCATCTCGGCCGGGGCGAGCGGGTCGAGCGCCTGCTGCTCGATGGCCCGGTGACCCCGGTGCTGACCGCCTGAGATGACCGACACCATCTATGCCCTCGCCAGCGGGGCGGGGCGGGCCGGGGTGGCGGTGTGGCGGCTGTCCGGTCCGGGCAGCGCCGCCGCGCTGGAGGCGCTGAGCGGCCGGCCGCTGCCGCCGCCCCGGCGGGCCGGCCGGGTCCGCTTGCGCGACGCGGCGGGCGAGCCGATCGATGACGGGCTGGCGCTGTGGTTCCCCGCCCCCCACAGCTTCACCGGCGAGGCGGTGGTCGAGCTTCAGCTTCATGGCGGCCGCGCCGTCGCCCGCGCTTTGGCGGCGGCACTGGAACGGCTCGGCCTGCGTCCGGCCGAGCCGGGCGAGTTCAGCCGCCGCGCCTTCCTCGCCGGCAAGATCGACCTCAGCCAGGCCGAGGCGATCGCCGATCTGGTCGCGGCCGAAACCGCCGCCCAGCGCCGGCAGGCGCTGCGGCAGATGGAAGGCGGCCTCGCCCGCGAGGTCGAGGCTTGGCGGGCCCGGCTGGTCGGGCTGGCGGCGCGGCTGGAGGCGGCGATCGATTTCGCCGAGGAGGATCTGCCCGACGATCTGATCGCCCGGGTCGAGGCCGAGGCGGCCGCTCTTGCCGCCGACCTCGCCGCCCATCTCGCCGCCGGACGGCGGGGCGAGGCGGTACGCGATGGGGTCGAGATCACCCTGATCGGTGCCCCCAACGCCGGCAAGTCGAGCCTGCTCAACCGGCTGGCCGGACGCGAGGCGGCGATCGTCTCGGCCGAGGCCGGCACCACCCGCGACGTGATCGAGGTCCATCTCGATCTCGGCGGCTGGCCGGCGATCCTGGCCGATACCGCCGGCCTGCGCGAGGCCGAGGCGGCGATCGAGGCGGAAGGGGTACGCCGCGCCCTTCGCCGCGCCGAACAGGCCGACCTCAAGCTGGCGGTGTTCGACGCTACCCATTGGCCCGAGCTGGACGCCGCCACCCTGGCGATGATCGACGACGCCACCCTGGTGCTGCTCAACAAGAGCGAACTGGTGACGGCCCCGTTGCCCGATTGCGTCGCCGGCTGCCCGGCGCTGGCGGTGTCGGCGCGGCGGGGCGACGGGATCGAGGCGCTGCTCGACCACCTCGCCCTTGCCCTCGAACAGCGGCTGGCCGGGGGGGCCGCGCCGCTGCTGACCCGGTCCCGGCACCGCGCCGCCGCCGAGGCAGCCCGTGCCGCCCTCGACGGCTGGTCGGCCCGGGGCGACCTCGGCCTCGCCGCCGAAGCGGTGCGGGCGGCGGCGGCGGCACTGGGCCGGATCACCGGCCGGGTCGATAGCGAGGAATTGCTCGACGCGATCTTCGGCGAATTCTGCATCGGTAAATGAGGGGGGAGTACGCACGGGCTGTCGCCCGTGAACCCACCCGGGGCGATGCCCCGGACCCCCTTCTTTTTTGGTTCCTGACAGAACTCCGGGGTATAAGGGCGGGGCATGGCCTGGCACGTCCGCTCATGACCCTTGGGCTCCCTGAATAATCCTTGAAAAAAGGGGAGGTCCGGAGGCTCCGCCTCCGGGCGGGTGCGGGCGGCAGCCCGCGCGATCAGTCAGGAAGAGGATGTTTCACGTGAAACAATGGGACGTGGTGGTGATCGGGGCCGGCCATGCCGGCTGCGAGGCGGCGGCGGCGGCGGCGCGAGTCGGAGCCCGCACCGTGCTGGTGACCGACCGTCTCGCCACCATTGGCGAGATGTCGTGCAACCCGGCGATCGGCGGGTTGGCCAAGGGCCAGATCGTGCGCGAGATCGATGCCCTCGACGGGCTGATGGGGCGGGTGATCGACCGCGCCGGGATCCAGTTCCGCATGCTGAATCGGGCCAAGGGACCGGCGGTGTGGGGGCCGCGTGCCCAGGCCGACCGCGCCCTCTATCGCCGCGAAATGCGCGCCGCGCTCGACGCGGTGGCCGGGCTCGACCTGCTTGAAGCCAGCGTCACCGACCTTGAGATCAAGGCCGGGCGGGTGAGCGGGGTGGTGCTGGCCGACGGCCGGACCCTCGCCTGCGGTGCGGTGGTGATCACCACCGGCACCTTCCTCAACGGGGTGATCCATCTCGGTGCCGACACCTGGCCGGCTGGCCGGATCGATGAGCCGCCCTCGCTCGGGCTGGCCGAGGCGCTGCGGCGGGTGGGGCTGCCGCTGGGGCGGCTGAAGACCGGGACCCCGGCCCGACTCGACGGCCGCACCATCGATTGGGACAGCCTCGACCGCCAGCCGGGCGACGATCCGCCGGTGCCGTTCTCGTTCCTGACCGAACGGATCACCACCCCGCAGATCGCCTGCGGCATCACCGCCACCACTCCGGCCACCCATGCGGTGATCCGCGCCAACCTCGACCGCGCCCCGATCTATACCGGTCAGATCAGCGGCACCGGGCCGCGTTACTGCCCCAGCATCGAGGACAAGATCGTCCGCTTTGCCGACCGCGAGCGGCATCAGATCTTCCTCGAACCGGAGGGGCTCGACGATCACACCGTCTATCCCAACGGCATCTCGACCTCGCTGCCGACGGATGTTCAGACGGCGATGATCGCCACCATCCCCGGGCTGGAACGCTGCGTGATGCTGCGGCCGGGCTACGCGATCGAATATGATTACGTCGATCCGCGCGCGCTGGAACGCTCGCTGGAGACCCGGGCGGTGGCCGGGCTGTATCTCGCCGGCCAGATCAACGGCACCACCGGCTACGAGGAAGCGGCGGGGCAGGGGATCGTCGCCGGGATCAATGCCGCCCGCGCCTGCGGCGGCCAGGGGCCGCTGCTGCTCGACCGCGCCGACGCCTATCTCGGGGTGATGATCGACGATCTGGTCGGGCGCGGCACCAGCGAACCTTATCGGATGTTCACTTCGCGGGCCGAATACCGCCTGCTGCTGCGGGCCGACAATGCCGACCAGCGGCTGACTCCGCTCGGGTTGGCGGCCGGCTGTGTCGGTTCGGTCCGCGCCACCGCCTTCGCCGAACAGGTGCGGCGGCTGGAGGAGGGGCGGGCGCTGCTGAAGGGGGTGAGCGCCAGTCCGACCGAACTGGCCCGCGCCGGCCTCGCCATCAACCAGGATGGGGTGGCCCGCTCGGCCTGGGACCTGCTGGCCTATCCCGACCTTGATCTGGCCCGGCTGCGGCAGGTGTGGCCGGCGCTGGAAGGGCTCGATCCGGCCCTGGCCGAGGTGCTGGAGGCGGAAGGAACCTATGCCGGCTATCTCGCCCGCCAGGAGGCCGATATTCGCGCCTATCGCGCCGAGCAGGGACTGAGCCTGCCGGCCGATCTCGATTATGATGCGATCGGCTCGCTGTCGAACGAGGTGCGGCAGAAGCTGAAGGCGGTGCGGCCGGACAGTCTGGCGGCGGCGGCGCGGATCCCGGGCATCACTCCGGCGGCGGTGACGGCGCTGCTCGGCCATGTCCGCAAACAGGCGCAAGGCGGGGAGGGACGGGCATGAACACCCCGATGACGGTTCCGGAAGCCAGCGAGGCCGAACGGGCCACCCTGGCTGGGTTCGGCGTTTCACGTGAAACAATCGAGCGGTTGGAATCCTATGCCGCGCTGCTGGTGCGCTGGCAGGCGCGGATCAATCTGGTCGGCCCCGACACCGTGCCGGCGCTGTGGCGGCGCCATCTGATCGATTCCGCCCAGCTGTGGCCGCATCTGCCGGACGGGGCGCGGCGGCTGGTCGATCTCGGCAGCGGTGCCGGCTTCCCCGGGCTGGTGCTGGCGATCCTCGGCGCCCCCGACGTCCATCTGGTCGAAAGCGACGCCCGCAAGGGGGCGTTCCTGCGCGAGGCCGCCCGCATCACCGCCACCCCGGTGACGATCCTGTCGCGCCGGATCGAGCAGATCCCGCCGCTCGGGGCCGACGTGATCACCGCCCGCGCGTTGGCGCCGTTGCCGCGTCTGCTCGCCTGGGCGGCGCCGCACCTCGCCCCCGGCGGGCAATGCCTGTTTCTCAAGGGTCGTGGCGCGGAAGACGAATTGACCGCGGCCGCGAAAGATTGGAAGATCGGCCACCGCCGCATCCCGTCGCTGACCGACCCGGACGGCGCCATCCTTCAGCTTCGCGAGGTACGAAGTGGCCCAGACCAGCCCTAGCAGCGACGCCGTTCCGGCGGCGACGCGGGTCATCGCCATCGCCAACCAGAAGGGGGGGGTGGGCAAGACCACCACCGCGATCAATCTCGCCACCGCCCTGGCCGCCACCCGCCGTTCGGTGCTGGTGATCGATCTCGATCCCCAGGGCAACGCCTCGACCGGGCTCGGCATCGATCGCACCGCCCGGGCGGTGACGATCTATCACGTGCTGCTGGGCGAGGCGACCCTGGCCGAGGCGATGATCACCACCGAGATCCCCGGCCTCTCCCTGATCCCCTCCGGGGTCGATCTGTCGGGGGCCGAGCTGGAGCTGATCGATTTCGACCGGCGGGAACAGCGGCTGCACGACGCCCTCGACGGCGCGGTGGCGGCGTTCGATTACGTCCTGATCGATTGCCCGCCCTCGCTCAATCTGCTGACCCTCAACGCTTTGGTCGGGGCCGATGCGGTGCTGGTGCCGCTGCAATGCGAATTCTTCGCCCTCGAGGGGGTCAGCCACCTGATCAAGACGGTCGAGCGGGTGCGCCACGCCTTCAATCCCGGGCTCGAACTTCAGGGCATCGTGCTGACGATGTTCGACCGCCGCAACAACCTGTCCGAACAGGTCGCCGCCGACGTGCGCGCCTATTTCGGCGACAAGGTCTACAACACGGTGATCCCCCGCAACGTCCGGGTGTCGGAGGCGCCGAGCCATGGCAAGCCGGTGCTGATCTACGACGTCAAATGCAGCGGCTCGGAGGCCTATCTTGGCCTCGCCAGCGAATTGCTGCGGCGCGAGCGCGGTCTGCCGCCCGGCCCGGACGGGAGCGAGCCGGGGCCGGGCCAGGCCGGGGCGGATGAGGACGGGGATGACGACGCGATCGAATCGGATGTGAGGGCATAAGCATCGTGGCCGAGGAAAGACGGAAGGGGTTGGGACGGGGATTGTCGGCGCTGCTGGGGGATCAGGCCCCGGCCCCGGCGACGGGGGAGAGCGCCAGCGGTCTCGGCACCCTGCGGACGATGCCGGTCGAATGGCTCCAGCCCGGCCGGTTCCAGCCGCGCCGCCATTTCGACGAGGAGCACATCGCCGATCTGGTCGAATCGATCCGCGACAAGGGGGTGTTGCAGCCGCTGCTGGTGCGGCCGCTGCCGGGGCCGCAGGGCCGGTTCGAGATCATCGCCGGCGAACGGCGCTGGCGCGCGGCGCAGCGGGCGCGGCTGCATCAGGTGCCGGTGATCGTCAACGATCTCAGCGACCGCGAGGCGCTGGAAATCGCCCTGGTCGAGAATCTCCAGCGCCAGGACCTGTCGCCGCTGGAAGAGGCCGACGGCTACCGCCGGCTGATGGAGGAATTCTCCCACACCCAGGAACAATTGGCCAAGGCGGTGGGCAAGAGCCGCTCTCACGTCGCCAACATGATCCGGCTGCTGGCGCTGCCCGATCCGGTGCGTGAATTGCTGGAACAGGGCGAACTGACCGCCGGCCATGCCCGCGCCTTGCTGACCGCGCCCGATCCGGTCGGCCTCGCCCATCAGGTGGTGACCAAGGGCCTCAACGTCCGCCAGACCGAAAAGCTGGCCAGCAGCCAGGGCAAGCCCAAGCCGGCGGGCGGGCGGGGCGAGCCGGCCCCGCGCGATCCCGACCTGATCGCGCTCGAACGCGATCTGGCCGAAAGCCTGGGCTGCCGGGTGACGGTGCATCCGCTCGGCAAGGGCGGCGAGTTGACCATCGCCTATGGCTCGCTCGAACAGCTCGACGACCTGCTGTCGCGGCTGTCGCGCGCGCCGGCGGCCCGGGCCGACGCGGTGTGAGCCGAGGGGCGAGCGGGCAGGGGAGGGGGCAGAGGTGAACGAGGATCCGAGCGGGCGGGAGTCTTCGCCGCTGGCGGCGATGCTGGTCAATCTCCCCCCCGAGGTGGTGGAGTCCTTCACCCCCGAGCAGCGCGCCGCTTTGTGGCGGGCCTCGACCCCGATGAACTGGCGCCGCTTCCCGATCGACTTCCGCCTGTCGCTGCCGTTCGGCCGCCGGCGCTATTTCCTGACCCTGGTGGCCGGGCCCGAGCGCCGCGCGCCGGAGCGTCGGCGGCGCGAATGGGGGCTCCATCCCCGGATCACTCGGCTTAACATATTGTTTTTATTGTGTTTATTTGGCGCAATCGTCCTGGTGGACCGGGTCGTGCCGCTGCTGTTGTCCCACCTGATCACTCTCTGAGGCCCCGATGACGTCGTCCTGCCCCTGCGGCTCCGGCCGGAGCTACGAATCCTGTTGCCAGCCCTACATCACCGGGGCCGCGCTGCCGCCGACCGCCGAGGCGCTGATGCGGTCGCGCTATACCGCCTTCACCGTCCAGGCGATCGATTACCTGCACGACACCCTGGCCGAGGAGCGGCGCGACCGCTTCAACCGCGCCGACACCGAGCAGTGGGCGCGCGATTCGGAATGGGTCGGGCTCGACATCCTGGCGACCGAGGCCGGCGGGCCGGAGGACGAGGCCGGCCGCGTCGCCTTCCGCGCCAAGTTCGTCTATGATGGCAAGCAGGAAACCCACCTCGAACTGTCGCGCTTCCGCAAGGATCAGGGGCGCTGGGTCTATGTCGATGGCGATGTCGGCAAGATGATGCCGGTGACCCGCCACAACGATCTGCCCGGGCGCAACGATCCCTGTCCGTGCGGTTCGGGCAAGAAGTTCAAGAAGTGCTGCGGCGCCTGAGTCCGCCGCGCCGGCCGGAATGCTCCGGCCGGTCCCCCTCAGGCCACCGCCGCGACCGAAAGGCCCCCCCGCGATGACCCCCAGCCTTGACCTCAGCCCCCGCCCCCAGCCGGAGGTGGATCGCCCGATGATCGCGGTCGATCGCGCCATCGCCGAGTTGCGGCGCGGCCAGATCGTCGAAGTGACCGCGCCCGAGCGCCGGGTGGCGATGTTGGCCGCCGAGGCGGTGACCGGGCAGAGCCTCGCCCGCCTCGCCGCCTTGTCCGACATTCCGCCGGTGCTGCTGCTGACTGGCCGCCGCCTCGCCGCGCTGGGGCTCGGCGAGGACGAGGCCGGCGCGGTCGGCCGCCTGAGCGGGCCGGAATGCGGCGACGCCGAGCAGGTGTCGCTGCTGGCCAATCCCTGCGCCGAGGCGACCGCGTCGCTCCGGCCCGAACCGGCGCTGCCGGGCGACCGGCTCGATCAGGCCTGCGTCACCCTGGCCAAGCTGGCCCGGCTGCTGCCGGCGGCGCTGGTGGTGCCGCTGACCGCTCCCACCGCCGACCGCCTCGCCGTCGAGGCCGAGGCGGTGCTGCGCCATCAGGTGACGGTGGCCCGCTCGCTGCGCCCGGTGGCCGAGGCGCGGGTGCCGCTGGCCCAGGCGGAAAACGCCCGCATCGTCGCCTTTCGCCCCTCCGACGGCGGCATCGAGCATCTGGCGGTGGTGATCGGCGATCCCGACCCGGCCCGGCCGGTGCTGACCCGGCTGCATTCGGAATGTTTCACCGGCGACCTGCTCGGCTCGCTGCGCTGCGATTGCGGCGACCAGCTGCGCGGCGCCATCGCCGAGATCGCCGCCGCCGGCAGCGGGGTGCTGCTCTACCTCGCCCAGGAAGGGCGCGGCATCGGCCTGGTCAACAAGCTGCGGGCCTACCAGTTGCAGGATGCCGGCTTCGATACCCTCGACGCCAATCTTCAGATCGGCTTCGACGATGACGAGCGGATCTATCTGCCCGCCGCGCAGATGCTCGACCGGCTCGATATCCACAAGGTGCGGCTGATGACCAACAATCCGCGCAAGGTCGAGGCGCTGGCCCGCCACGGCGTCGATGTGGTCGAGCGGGTGCCCCACGTCTTTCCCTCCAACGACCACAATCAGGGCTATCTGCGCACCAAGGCGCGGCGCAGCGGCCATCTGTTCTGAGCCGGATGTGGGCTCCGCCCACGCCCGCCAAGGGCCGCAAGGCCCTTGGATCCCCTCGATGGTCGGGGCACGCCGGACAAGGGAAAGGGTTCCAAGGGCCCTGTGGCCCGGGGCTGGGTGCGGGCAGCGCCCGCTCTCAGTCCTGTTGCATCCCGGCCCCGGCGGCGGCTAGGGTGACGCCGCATCAAATCGATCGTTTGTGGGGAGAGTGAGCGTGCTCGACGGCCGGCGGATTCTGTTGATCCTTTCCGGCGGCATCGCCGCCTACAAGTCGCTGGATCTGGTGCGCCGCCTCAAGGAGCGCGGCGCCCAGGTGCGCTGCGTCCTGACCCGGGCGGCGGCCGAGTTCGTCACTCCGCTGTCGCTCGCCACCCTGTCGGGCGAGGCGGTGCATCAGGAGATGTTCGGCCATGCCGCCGATCCCGGCGGGATCGACCATATCCGCCTGACCCGCGAGGCCGATCTGGTGGTGGTGGCCCCGGCCACCGCCCATCTGCTGGCGCGGATGGCGGTCGGGCTGGCCGACGATCTCGCCACCACCCTGCTGCTGGCCAGCGACAAGAAAGTTTTGGTCGCCCCGGCGATGAACAGCCGGATGTGGGACCATCCCGCCACCCAGGCCAACCTCGCCGTACTGGCGGCGCGGGGGGTCGAGCGGGTCGGCCCCGCCGCCGGCACCCTGGCCTGCGGCGAGACCGGCGAGGGGCGGATGGCCGAGATCGAGACGATTGTCGCCCGGATCGAGGCGCTGCTGGGGGCCGGGCCGCTGTCCGGCCGCCACGCCATCGTCACCAGCGGCCCGACGATCGAGCCGATCGACCCGGTGCGCTACATCGCCAACCGCTCGACCGGCCGCCAGGGCCACGCCATCGCCGCCGCCTTGGCCGAACTCGGCGCCCGCGTCACCCTGGTCAGCGGCCCGGTGGCGCTGGCCGATCCGCCCGGCTGCACGGTGGTGCGGGTCGAAAGCGCGCTCCAGATGCTGAACGAGGCGCGCGCCGCGCTGCCGGCCGACATCGCGGTGTGCGCGGCGGCGGTGGCCGACTGGACGGTGGTCAACCGTTCGACCGAGAAGCGCAAGAAGAAGATCGGCGAGCCGCCGCCGGTGCTCCAGCTCGCCCCCAATCCCGACATCCTCGCCACCCTGGCCCGCGCCGAGGCCGACCGGCCGCGTCTGGTGATCGGCTTCGCCGCCGAGACCGAGGCGCTGCTCGACAATGCCCGCGACAAGCGCCAGCGCAAGGGCTGCGACTGGATCCTCGCCAACAGCGTGGCCGAGGGCGACGACAGCTCGTTCGGCGGGGCCGACAACACCGTTCATCTGCTCGATGGCGAGAGCGTCGAAAGCTGGCCGCGGATGAGCAAGCGCGAGGTCGGCCGCCGCCTCGCCCAGCGCATCGCCGCCGCGCTGGCCGAATAATCCACCGCCGCCCCAGGGAGCCCCGTCGATGCCCGAGTCCGTCCTGCTGCCCCGCGTCGAGGTGCGGGTGCTCGATCAGCGCCTGCACCAATGGGGGCTGCCGCGTTATCAGTCCGAGCAGGCCGCCGCGCTCGATCTGCGCGCCTGTCTGGACAATCCGCTGATTCTACACCCCCAAACGCCGGCTCAGTTGATACCCTCGGGAATCGCGGTGTATATTGGTCACGATCATGTCGCCGCGCTGGTTTTGCCGCGCTCCGGGCTCGGTCACAAACAGGGGCTGGTGCTGGGCAACGCGGTCGGGCTGATCGACGCCGATTACACCGCCGAGGTGATGATCAGCGCCTGGAACCGCTCGGCGCCGGGGACCGAGCCGATCGTGATCGCCCCGGGCGACCGCATCGCCCAGTTGCTGTTCGTCCCGGTGGTGCGTCCGGCCCTGGCTGTGGTCGAGGCCTTTTCGGCCGCGACCGCGCGTGGCGGCGGCGGGTTCGGCTCGACCGGGACGGAGAAGGGACGCTAGGGGGATGCTGAAACCGTCCAAGAAGATGCTGTTCGCGATCGAGGCGGTGCTCGACATCGCCTATCATGCCGGCGGCGAGCCGGTGCAGAGCCGCGAGATCACCCGCCGCCAGGGGATTCCCCGCCGCTATCTCGAACAGACCTTGCAGCAATTGGTGCGGGCCGGGATCCTGGTCGGGGTGCGCGGCCCGCGCGGCGGCTATCGCCTCGCCCGCGAACGCCGCCGCATTTCGGTCGGCGAGATCGTCCGGGTGGTGCGCAATCTCGAAACGATCGAGGACGGTGCCGAGGAACCGCCGGCCTCCGCCCTCGGCCGTCAGGTGATCCGCCCGATGTGGGGCGACCTGGGCGAGGAGATCATGGCCCGGCTCGACGGCATCAGCATCGACGAGCTGTGCATGCGGGCCTATCGCGACGGCGTGCCGAGCGAGGCCGCCCAGAAACTCGACTTCACCATCTGAGGTCAACACCGTTCTCTTGTTGGGCACTCGCCCAAGTCCATTTGGGGCGATGCCCCCCTTCCTTTTCGCAGGCTCAATTCGCGCGAGGTCGGCCCCCGTAAACGTCGCCTGATACCGCCCGGCCAATGAACTGACCCGTCGGGGTCAGTTCAGGCCGAGACGGTGACGTTCAGGCGCCGCGCGGGCTTGCCGGCCGCCGAACGGATCCGTTCAAAGGGCGGCCGGTCTGACGGCCCACACATGGCGGCATACTTAACTTTCCCGTGAAATTGTTCCCTCGGCTTTCTGACTCCAGATATCGGCCCGGGGGCTGGTCGATGTCGTTTGGTGATTACGCCACGGCAGCGAACCGTTCCACGCCGATCGCCGCCTGTGCCTCTGCCGGAAGGATAGCCTGGAGGGCACGCTGAACCTGCTGCTCGTGGCACGCCTGCAGGGAGGTCAGCGGCAGGCGGAGTTCGCCTTTGATCTGGCCGAGACGGGCCAGCGCCCATTTCACCGGTACCGGGTTGCTCTCCACGAACAGGGCAGTGTTCAGCTCGGCCAGTTGATGGGCGAGCTGGGCGGTGCGGCGGTACTCATGGGCCGCCCATGCCTGATGCAGGGCGGCACACAGGGCGGGCACGACATTGGCGATCACCGAGATGCAGCCCTGGCTGCCGAGCGCCAGATGGTCGGCGACCAGATCGTCGTCGCCGCACAGCCGCAGGAATTCCGGCGGCACCGAATAGCGCACCCGTCCCGCCTTCGCCATGTCGCCGGAGGCATCCTTGAGCCCGGCGATGTTGGGTAATTGCGCCAGCCGGACGATGGTCTCCAACTCCAAGGTGATCCCGGTGCGCTTCGGCACGTCGTAAAGGATGATCGGCAGGGTGGTGCTGGCCTGTACCGCCTCGAAATGGCGGAACAAGCCTTCCTGGGACGGGCGGTTGTAATACGGCGTGATGCACAGCGCCGCGTCGGCGCCGAGCATTTCGGCGTGGCGCACCAATTCGATGGTGGTGGCGGTGCAGTTGGAGCCGGCACCGGCGATCACCGGAACTCGGCCCCTCGCCGCCCGGACCGCCAAACCGATGATCTGGATCTGCTCGGCATGGGACAGGGTCGGGGCTTCGCCGGTGGTGCCGCAGGGCACCAGGGCGCTGCTGCCAGCGCGAATCTGGCGCTCGCACAGTTGAAGGAACGCCTCCTCGTCGACCCGGCCATCGGTAAAGGGGGTGACCAACGCGACCATGGAGCCGCCCAGGTGATCGAGGCGATTGCTGGACATCGGGGCATCTCCTAAATGACGCGACGCAGCCAGGCGGGGCGCGACGCCACCACCAGGGTCCGGCCGCCGGCCTGGGTGATCGCCTGATCGGCAAAGCCCTTGGCACGCAATTGATCGAGAATGGACGCAAGCCCGGCCTTGGCACTGTCACGGGTCAGCTGGATGGTGACGATGCGGGGCGTCTCCAGGTGATCGATGGCGGTGGCCAAGTCGGCGTCGATGGCCTCGATACCGGTGAAGCAGACCACGTCGGCTGCGCTCACCTCGCTCCGGCACCGCGCGGGGGAGCGTAGGGTGGTGGCGCTCTTGCAGCCGTTCCGGGCCAACCCGAGCAGCAGATCGAACGACCCTGGCCCGATCACCACCACCCGGTCACTCGCCCGGACGGCGGTGGCGGCGAGGAGGATCTGGGTGCGGCACGGGGTGGGGACGTCGGCAGGCAAGGAAGGCTGCAATTTCAAGGCGGTCGACATGGCGAACCAATCCTAAGCAATTGACGCTGGAGCAAGCCTATCGCTGCCGCCAATCATGGTTCCACGCGGTTTTGCGTAAGCGGCGCATCAACGGAGTCAGCGTCGTCTGAGGGCTGCCTTGTTCGTGGCGGTGAATGTCGCGCCCGGATCGCGCGAGGCAACGATGGCAATCTCCGCGACGTCATCGGCCGTATCGCCGATCCCCAAAGGGATCCAAGGGCCTTCGGCCCTTGGCGGGGGCGGGCGGAGCCCGCGTTTCTACAGCAGCAGATCGACCCGGGGCGCCTTGTCGTTCCCCTCCTCGATTTCGCCCCGGCAGGAATAGAGCCGCTCGGGCGGAATTCCGGCCTTTTCCGCCAGATAGGCCTTGGCCGCCGCGCTGCGCCGGTCGGCCAGGGCCTGCAACGCGGCGCGGTCCTCGGCGGTCAGTTCGCCCGGCGGCGGCGGTTCGGCGCCGATCAGCCGTTGCAGCCGGCTCAGCACCGGGTGGTCATCGGCCCGGCGCCGCGCCGCCACCACCGGCCCCTCGGCCAGGGTGGCCTTGCCGCACAGGGTGAGATGCAGCCCGGCCCGCCCCTGCAACAGGGTGGCGGCGCGGTCGAGCAATGCCCGCTGCTCGTCGCCGAGGCTGGCGTCGCCCGGGGCGAAGGTCAGCGGCGCGACTGTCAGCCGGCCGCCGTCGCTGTCCTCGCCGATCAGTGAAATCAGCGCCGTCAGCGGGAAGGCGACCTTGAGGGTGGTCATCACCGCGCTCGACAGCGCGCCGCCGATCGCCTGATTGACCGCGTCGCTGAAATCGAAATCGGGCGAATCGAGCCGTCCCTTGACCGGGATCGACAGCTTGATCCGCCCCTCGCCGTCGCGCAGCAGGTCGAGCACCGTCTCGATCGGCAGGCCGGTGCGTTGCAGCAGCGGGGCGTGGGGATCGGGGGCGGCGATCGCCAGATTGGACAGGGTCAGGTCGAGCCCGGCGTCGAGGGCGCCGCTTTTGGCCTCGCCGCGCAGGGTGCCGTCGAAATGGCCGGTGCGGAGCTGGAGCCCGAGCGCGTCGGCGACGTAGGGCGAGAAGGGCGGCAGTTCGAGCGCGCTGATCCGGCTGTCGATCCGGCCGCCCGGCGGCGAGGCGAACGGGCGCAGGGTGCCGCTGGCGGCGATGCTGGCGCTGCCGATCGCGGTGGCGAGGCGGAATGGGCTGTCGTGATCGGGGTGGGTGCCGTCGAGCCGCTCGATCGTCAGGTCGATCGGGCTGACCTCCAGCCGCAGCGGCTCGGGCAGGGTGCGGTCGTGGAAGGTCAGCCGGCTGGCGCCCGCCACCACCACCCGCCCCAGCGCCAGCCGGGGCGGCGGCTGCGGCCGGCCGTCATCGGTGCCGGTGGCGGCGGTGGCGGCGCTGAAGCCGAGCAGCCCCTCGCCGGTGCGGGTCAGGCGCAGGGTCAGATCGTCGAGCCGGGCTTCCTCGGCGCGGGTGGTGCGGCCGTCATGGCTGGGGCGGTCGAGCCGCAGCGCCCGCGCCTCGATCCGCCAGGGATAGGCGTTGCCGCCGGTGCGCCGCAGCGCGGCCAGTCCCTCGGCGCGGATGCGGGCGGCGCCGGCGTGGCCGTCGCGGGTCAGGGCCAGTTCGTCGCCGGCGATCCGCTCCACCGCCAGCCACTCCTCATGGCCCCGGGCCGGGCCGATTGCGAGCCGCTCCGCCGCGATCTTGCCGCGCGCCGTCACCGGTACCGCCGCGCCGGCCGGCACCGGGGCGAGTTCGGCGGTGACCTCGCCGTGGCCCAGGCTGGCGGCGACCTCGCCGGCGGTCAGGCGGCCGTCGCGCAATTCGAGCCGGCTGGGGCCGGCCAGGGTCAGCGGCAGGGCCGAACGGGCCGGGGCCGGTTCGAGCCGGGCGCTGAGGCGGGTCTGGCCGACCGTCGCGGAGATGTCGCCGGCGGTGAGGTGCAACCGGTCGAGCCCGGCTTCCAGCGCGCCGTCGGAGCGCAGCGGGAAGGGCGCGCCGGCCGGGGTGGTCAGCAGCCGGCCGGTCAGGCTGACCCGTCCCGCCTGCCCGCTATAGGCGCGGTCGGCCAGTTTGGCCTCGTCGAGGGTCACCGTGCCGCCGATGCGGAACGGGGCGCCGCGGTCGGACTCGAGGTCGCCGGCCCAATGCCCGCGCGCGGCGGTCAGGGCGGGCGGGCTGCCCTTGACCGCGAAGCCTTCGGTGTCGAGGCTGCCCTGGGCGGTGAGATGGCGGCCGACCAGTCGCGCCGCCGGGGTTTCCAGCCGGGCCTTGCTCGCCGCCAGCGCGGTGCCGCCGCCGAGATCGATGGTCAGCCCGGCCGCCTCGGCGCTGCCGTCGAGGTCGAGCTGGCCGCCGGCCCAGGTCAGATGGCCGAGGGCGAGGGCGAAGCGGTCGGCGCGGAAGGTCACCGGCTGGGCCAACGCGGCGCGGGCGATGTCGAGCCGGCCCTGGCCCTCGACATGCGCCCCGTCGGCGCCCAGCCGGCCGCTGGCGGTGACGGCGAGGTCGGCGGCGCCCCGGGCCTCGGTCAGGCCGATCTCGGCCAGCCCGGCGGCGATCGCGGCGAGATCAAGCCCGCTGGCCGAGGCGTCGAGGGTGAAGGCGGGCTCGGCGGCGAACGGCAGCACCGTGCCGGACAGGGTCACCGGCGCGCCGTTGAGGCTGCCGTCGAGGCTGAAGCTCACCGGCAGATCGGGCTTGCGGCTGTGCAGGTTGGCGACATGCAGGTGTTTGATCGCGATGTCGGCGACCAGTGGGCCGCTGGCCAGATGCAGCCGGCTGTCGGTCAGGTCGAGTTCGGTCAGATCGACCCCCCAGCCCGGGGTCTTGGCGGCGCGGGCGGGGGACGGGGCGGGGGCCGGCTGGCCGGCCGGCGGGGGCGGTTCGCCGGCGGCGAGCGGCAGGCCGTTGATCACGATCACGTCGCTGCCGGCCTCGCGCTGGATGTCGATGGTGACCCCGGTCAGCGCCAGCCGGTCGATCACCACCTGCCGGCGGAACAGCGGGCCCCAGCGGAAATTGAGGGCGAAATCGCCGATGCCGAGCGCGCTGCCGAGCGGCGGCCGCGCCACCACGTCGCGCACCACCAGATGGCCGTCGAACAGCGACAGGGCGCTGTCGGCGACGCTGACCTCGACCATGCCGTAATCGCGCAGGGTGCGGATCAGGCCCCAGCGCAGCCCGGCATCCGGCAGCAGCCAGCCGGCCAGCGCCAGGGAGCCCAGTCCCGCCGCCGTGCCGAGCGCCCACCAGCCGCGTCGCCCCAGTCGGATCCGCGCCATTGCCGTCACCACCCGCCGTTGCCGTCCCTCCATGATCTTTGGCCTGCGAAAAAAGGCAAGCCCGGATCGACCGCAACGGGAGGCGCCGCGCCGATCGGGAACTGCCGATCGGGCGGGGGGATCTATCGTTCGATGGAGAAAGCAGCCGGGAGGCGGACCGGTTGGTCCGCCTCCCGGGGCGGGGTCATTCCCCGGTGAGGATCCGCTCGATCAGCTCGCGCGTGGTGGGGATGAAGCCCCCGGCGTAATAGGGATCCTGGCCGAAGCGGTAGGCGTTGTGGCCGGCGAACATCAGCTCGGTCTCGACGTCGGCGCCATGGCCGATCGCCTGGAGGGTCTTCTGGATACAGAAGCTGCGCGGATCGGCCTTCTTGCCGGTGGTGCCGGTCTCGTTCTGGGCCCAGTTGGAAAACTGGCACTGCGACAGACAGCCCATGCACTCGACCTGATCGCGCCGGATCGCCTCGGCCCGCTCGGGGCGGACGAAGACCAGGGTCGAATCCGGGGTGCGCATCCCGACCGAGAAGCCCTGGGCGATCCAGCCCTCGGCGCGCTGGCGGTCATGCGGGGTGACCCAGACGATGCGGCCACGGGCGCCGATCGGCAGTTCGGCGACGTGGTCGCCGACGCATTCGGGCGAGTAGGGGATCTGGTGGTCGAGCCGCTCGCACAGTTCGAGCAGGAAGGCGTTCTTGACCGCCGAGGAATAGAAGCCGGTCGGGCTGAAACGGTGCAGCAGCACGTCGCCCGGCTTGAGGGTCAGCAGGCGCTGCTTCCAGGCGTCGGAGATCGGGCTTTCCCGGGTCAGCAGCGGGCGGGTGCCGTACTGGAACGCCACCGGGCCGATCTCGGGATTGCCGATGAACTCTTCCCATTCCTTCAGCCACCACACCCCGCCGGCGACGAAGATCGGCACCTGGGTCAGGCCGTATTCGTTGAGCGCCTTGCGCAGTTCGCGCACCCGGCCGAACGGGGCCTCGGGGGTGGCGGGGTCCTCGCTGTTGGACAGGCCGTTATGGCCGCCGGCCAGCCAGGGATCCTCGTAGACCACGCCGCCGAGCAGGCCGGGCGCCTTGTGGTAGGACCGCTTCCACAGGGCGCGGAAGGCGCGGGCCGAGGAAATGATCGGGTAGTAATAGACGTTGAAGCGGGCGGCGATCTCGGCGACGCGGTAGGGCATGCCGGCGCCGCAGGTGACGCCGTGGATCAGCCCCTTCGCCCCCTCGAGGATGCCTTCGAGGATCGGTTCGGCCCCGCCCATCTCCCACAGCACGTTCATGTGCAGGCGCCCCTGGCCGCCGGCCATGTCGTGCGCGATGCGGGCCTGGGCGATCCCCCCCCTGATGCCCTGGACGATCAGCTCGGCGTGCCGCTCCTGGCGGGTCTTGCCGTGGTAGCGGATCGCCACCGGGTTGCCGTCCTCGTCGTAATAATCGGCATTGACCCCGGAGAAGGTGCCGACGCCACCGGCCGCGGCCCAGGCCCCCGAACTTATCCCGGTGGAAATGTTGACACCTTTGCCCCCCTCGACAAGAGGCAGGACCTCGCGACCGGAAATCAGGATAGGGTCAAGGGGTTTCAAGGCGACGATCACTCCTTGGCTGGCCAGGGCCGTGGGCACGGCCGAACGAGGGGGGAGGACATATATAGAGCCTTGGCGGGGGAAACCACCAGTGACATTACGAATTAGTGACGCATAGACAAACCCCGGCCGGACCCGGCCGAAACGGTGCGGTCGGGCGGTCGCGGCGGGCTTCAGGCATCCAACTGATCCAGAACCATTTCCACCTCGATCGCGCTCATGCAGCGCGGCTCGGTGCAGAGGGTTTTGCGGTGATTGGCGGCCGAGACGCAGGGCGAACAGGCCAAACCGGCGAAGACGAATCGCGCGTTGGGGTTGAGAGCGCCGTACAGCGCCGGCGTCTCCGGCCCGAACAGCACCACGGTGCGCAGCCCGGTCGGCGCGGCGAAATGGGCCGGGCCGCTGTCGTTGGTGATCATCGCCGCGCACAGCGAATAAAGCAGCGGCAGTTCGTCGAGGCGGGTGAAGCCGCACAGCACCGCCACCCGGTCCGGATCGAGCCCGGCGGCCAGCGCCTCGGCCTCGGCCCGTTCCGAGCCGGTGCCGGTGAACAGCACCGCGACGCCGTCGCGTTCGAGCAGGCGGCGGGCCAGGGCGCGGTAACGCTCCGCCGGCCAGCGCCGCAGCGGCATCAGCTCGCTGCTGTTGGGGTTGAGGATGATCCAGCGCGGATGGCGGGCGAGCTGGGGATAGGCGGCGCGCAGCCGGTCGCGGAAGGCGGCAAGGCGGGCCGGGGCGGGGGTGAAGGGCGGCAGGCGGATCGCCGCGTCGGGGATCAGCGCCTTGCTGTGCGGGCAGGTGTCGGCCGGCTCGGCCAGCGCCTCGACCAAAGCGAGGAAGCTCTTGGCGACATGGTGATGCGGATTATAGGCGACGCGGCGGGTCAGCAGCTCGCCGCGATAGAGCCCCTCATTGGCGAGGCGGTGGAAGCCGACCCGCTCCGGCGCGCCGGACAGAAAGGTCAGCAGGGCGCTGTAGCGCGAGAACAGCTCGAGGTCGATCGCCGCGTGCAGGTCGAGCCGCCGCATCGCCAGGATCGCCCGCAGGCTGTCGAAGGCCAGGGTGACGAACGAATCGGCGCGGATGGTCAGCACCCGCTCGGGCGGGATGGTGCCGATGATGTCGAGGCTGGCGCGGTTGGCGGTGAAGATCAGGAAATACAGCCCGGCCTCGGGGAACAGCGCCTGGGCCCGCCGCATCGCCGGGTCGGCCAGGATGGTGCTGCCCATCTCCGACAGTTCGATGAACAGCAGGTTGCGCCCGGAGCGGGCCGGCCGTCCCGGCCGCAGCCGTCGCCACAGCCACAGCCAGGCGGTCAGGGCGGCGCACAGCGGCACGCCCACCCAGAAATCGATCCGGCGCATGCTGTCGACCTTCACGGCAGCTCCCTCCTCTCTTCGAACAGGCCCGGCTGATAGGATTCCCCCAGCCAGATCTCATAACGGTCGATCGCCCGTCCGCCCCAGCGCCGCTCGATCCCGTCGAGCCGGCTGACCCGGACGAAAAAGCGGGCGATGTCCTCCACCGCCGGGGTGCCGGTGCGGATCACGAACAGGCCGTCGCGCCCGGGCAGGGCGGCGACGTCGGCGCCATCATAGGACGGAATGCGCGGCACCCCGCCCGATCCGGTCAGGAACACGGTGGGATGGTCGGGCAGGTAAAAGGTCAGCAGCCCGCTCAGTTCGTGCTTGGCGACGAAGACGAAGGCGTCGGGGTGGGCGGCGCGCTGCGCCGTCACCGCCTGGGCCAGCCGGTCCCAGCCGCCCAGCCGCCCGAGCGGGTCGAGCTTGGGGGGAATCGGCAGCAGCGCGGTGGCCATCTGGAGGTAGGCGACGCCGACCAGCACGCCGCCCAGGACCGGTGCCGCGACGAACAGCCGCCGCGCCAGCCGCCAGCGCGGCCCGGCCTTGAAGCGGGCGCCGATCGCGTGCCAGCCGCCACAGGCGGCGGCGATCGCGCCGAGCCAGGCCGGGCCGGCCCAATGCGGCTGGACCAGTCCGCCCCAGGCGTGATGGGCGAAGAACAGCAGCACCGGCAGCGCGGTGGCCCCCAGCACGAACCAGTCGGGGCGGTGGCGGCGCCAGCCGGCCCACAGCGCCCAGCCAATGCCCCACAGGCAGAAGCCGAACAGCAGCGGGGTCACCAGCCCGGCCTGGGTGCCGAGGAAGGTGCCGAGGCTGGCGAGCGGATCGGCCACCGGGGTGTCGAACGAATGCGACAGCTGCTTGCGGAACGACACCCAGTCATGGCGGGCGTTCCACAGCAGCACCGGCAGGGTACAGGCGAGGCCGAGCCCCGCCGCCGCCGCCAGCGCCAGCGGCCGCCGCAGCCAGCGCCAGCCGGCGCGGAAGGCGAGGAAGGTGACGGCGAGACCGGGGACGATCAGCACCACGGTGTATTTGGCGGTGAAGCCGAGCCCGAGCGCCAGCGCCAGCAGCAGCAGCCAGCCGAGGCCGCCGCCGCGCATCAGCCGCACCATCGCCCACAGCGCCAGCGCCCAGAACACCAGCAGCGGCGCGTCCGGGGTGGCGGTGACGGCGGCGGCGCCGAACAGCAGGGTCAGATTGAGCCACAGCGCGGCGGTCAGGCCGGCGGCGGTCGAGGCGAAGGCGCGGCGGGTGGTGTCGTACAGCAGCAGGGTCACCGCCGCCGCCGCCAGCACCGAGGGCAGCCGCACCGCCAGTTCGGTGTCGCCGAGCAGCCAGCGCGTCGCCGCCAGCCACCACGCCGCCATGCCGGGATGATCGAAATAGGACAGTTGCAGCCGGCGCGACCACAGCCAGTAATAGGCTTCATCGCCCGACAGCAGGCCGCTGGCCGCCACCCCGGCATGCAGCAGGGCCAGCCCGACGGTCAGCAGGCTCACCCACAGCACCGGACGCCAGCGCGCACCCGCGCCGGGTGAAGGGGGGGTGGTCGCAGCGTCCAATCCGGGCCTCCAGGGCGATTTCATGCCGGGCGGGTGTCGCGGGGCAATAGCATGAAAGCCCCCGCCGCGCCAGCGGCGAGCGCCGGCCGGACCGGAACCGTTGGGGGGGGATGTGGGCTCCGCCCACGCCCGCCAAGGGCCGCAAGGCCCTTGGATCCCGTTGAGGGTCGGGCGCGGAACGGCCTGTCAGCTTGGGCGCGGATGTTTGCCGCGCGAAGGGCAGGGAAAGGGTTCCAAGGGCCTTGCGGCCCTTGGCGGGTGCGGGCAGAGCCCGCGAATCGCCCCCCCAGGGACCCGATAAGAGCCTTCAGCCGTTCGGAAAAAGCGGCCGGCTCAGCCGTCGACGCGGACGATGACGTCAACCCGGCGGATGGTGTGGCCGGCTGGGGCGCTGGGAACCTTGGTGACGGTGATCAGCTCGGGCGGGATGTCGCAGAGCTGGCTGGTCTTCTCGTAAAAGAAATGGTGGTGGTCCGAGGTGTTGGTGTCGAAATAGGATCGGCCGGACTCGACCACGATCTCGCGCAGCAGCCCGGCATCGGTGAACTGGTGCAGGGTGTTGTAGACCGTCGCCAGCGACACCCGGATGTTGCTGGCCATCGCCTCGGAATGAAGCTGTTCGGCGGAAATATGACGGTCGCCCCCGTCGAACAGCAATCGGGCCAGGGCCAGGCGCTGGCGGGTCGGACGCAGCCCGACCGCGCGCAGGCGATCGAGGGCTTGGCTGTAGGGGCGGACGGTCATCATCGTCATGGGAGGCGCCTTGTGACAGGGACGAGGGGTATCCGAGGATGATTTTAGCTGGAACCGTTCGAAAAAACCAGAGGTGATACGGAAATCATTATAAGAAGGAAGGGGTAGGCCATAGGCTTGGGCCGGCGGCGCCGGGAAGGGCGCCCTCCGGACGGCGGCATACTGCTCACTGGAATTTTTTTAACAAGGCACGTAAAGCCCTCTATTGAAATGAATGCGCCAGCAAGGCACACTCGGGCCATCGCACCAACCCATAGGGATAGGGAGAGAGCAATGGCCAAGGACAAAGCGCAGGGGGCCCCCCGGATCGACATCGGCATCGACGACCGGGCGCGGGAGGAGATCGGGGCCGGGCTGGCCCGGCTGCTCGCCGACACCTATACGCTGTATCTCAAGACCCATAATTTCCACTGGAACGTCACCGGCCCGATGTTCAACACCCTGCACCTGATGTTCGAGGCGCAGTACAACGAACTGGCGCTGGCGGTCGATCTGATCGCCGAGCGGATCCGCGCCCTCGGCTTCCCCGCCCCCGGCAGCTACCGCCAATATGCCGAGCTGTCCTCGATCAGCGAGGAAACCGGGGTGCCGCCGGCCGAGGAAATGATCCGCCAGCTGGTGCAGGGGCAGGAGGCGGTGGTGCGCACCGCCCGCTCGATCTTCCCGGTGGTCGACAAGGCCCATGACGAATCCACCGCCGACCTGCTGACCCAGCGGATGCAGCTGCACGAAAAGACGGCGTGGATGCTGCGCAGCCTGCTGGCCTGACGGCCAGGGGCGGCGATCGTCACCGACCGCCGCCCCCTCCTTCCAAGCGGTGGGCGGGGCAAACGAAAAGGGCGCCGGGTTTCCCCGGCGCCCCTTCCTCGGCCGATCCGCCGCAGGGCGGCAGAGGCGGTCTTAGTGGACGGTCTCGCCATGCAGGGCGATGTCGAGGCCTTCCCGTTCCTCTTCGGCGGTGACGCGCAGACCGATGGTCCAATCGACCAGCTTCAGCAGGACGTAGGAGACCACGGCGGTGTAGGCGGTGGTGATCAGCACGCCCCACACCTGGGTCAGCACCTGGCCGCTGTTGCCTTCGAGCGCGCCGGCGGTGCCGCCGATCGCCTCGACCGCGAACACGCCGGTCAGGATCGCGCCGATGATGCCGCCCACGCCATGCACGCCGAAGGCGTCGAGCGAGTCGTCATACTTGAGGGCATGCTTGAGCCAGGTCGAGGCCCAGTAGCAGCCGACACCGGCGGCGAAGCCGATCACCAGCGCGCCCTTGGGGCCGACGAAGCCGGCGGCGGGGGTGATGGCGACCAGACCGGCGACCGCGCCCGAGATCAGGCCCAGCACCGACGGCTTCTTGCGCAGGATCCATTCGGCGAAGGCCCAGGACAGCGCGGCGGCGGCGGTGGCGATGTGGGTCACCAGGAAGGCCATGCCGGCACGCCCGTCGGCGGCGACGGCGGAGCCGGCGTTGAAGCCGAACCAGCCCACCCACAGCAGCGAGGCGCCGATGATCGACAGGGTCAGGTTGTGCGGGGCCATGTTGTCGGTGCCGTAGCCCTTGCGCGGCCCAAGCACCAGGGCGGCGACCAGACCGGCGACGCCGGCATTGATGTGGACCACGGTGCCGCCGGCGAAGTCGAGCACGCCCATCTTGCCGAGGAAGCCGAGGGCGGCGCCGCTCGAATCAAGCGACCAGACCCAGTGCGCGATCGGGGCATAGACCACGATCGACCACAGGGCGATGAACACCAGCAGCGCCGAGAACTTCATGCGGTCGGCGAAGGCACCGGTGATCAGCGCCGGGGTGATGATGGCGAAGGTGCACTGGAAGGCCCAGAACACCGATTCCGGAATGGTGCCGCTCAGCGTGCCCTTTTCGAGGCCGTCGAGCAGGACCCGGCTGAAGCCGCCGATGTAGGGATTGTCGCCGGTGAAGGCGAGGCTGTAGCCGACCACGGCCCACAGCACGGTGGCCAGCGCGGTGATGGCGAAGCTCTGCGCCATGATGGCGAGGACGTTCTTCTTGCGGACCATGCCGCCGTAGAACAGAGCGACGCCGGGAATGGTCATCAACAGCACCAGGGCGCTGGAGGTCAGCATCCAGGCGGTGGCGCCGGTGTCGAGCGTCGGCGCGGCGGCGGCGGCCGGAGCGGCGGCGGCGGCGGCCGGGGCGGCGGCTTCCTGCGCCCAGGCGGCGCTGGACAGCAGGGCGGCGCCCAGCGCCGAGCCCGCGCCCAGCATAGTGGATCTCAAACGGTGAATCATGGTTACCCCCGAAGCGGCTCTGCGAGAGGACGTGCCGACGAGGGTGGGGAGGATCCCGTGCTCCGGTCGGCGCGTTTCGAGTTAACAAGAACCGTGCCAACAGGCGCGGCGGCGGCAAATCCTTCCCCCCGGTGCGCTCCCTTGCGGTTTCCACCTATCGCGGCGCCGATTTTTGACGCGGATTTAGGCAGAGCCCCGGCGCCCTGATGCCGAATTGGGCAGGGGGCGGCGACGGGGGCGGGGGCGGCCAGGGGCGCCATGGCGGTTACAGCGCCTCGGCGTTGGTTTCGCCGGTGCGGATGCGGAAGGCCTGCTGGATCTCGGTGACGAAGATCTTGCCATCGCCGATCTTGCCGGTGCGGGCGGCGGTCTGGATCGCCTCGATCACCCGGTCGGCGAGATCGTCGTTGACCGCGACCTCGATTTTGACCTTGGGCAGGAAGTTGACGACGTATTCGGCGCCGCGATAGATCTCGGTCTGGCCCTTCTGCCGGCCGAAACCCTTCACCTCGCTCACGGTCAGGCCCTGCACTCCCAGCGGCGTCAGGGCCTCGCGGACCTCGTCGAGCTTGAAGGGCTTGATGATGGCCATGATCAGCTTCATCGTGTGGTCCCCATTCCTATTCTGTCGGTCCGGCGCTCCGTCGCGGAACCCGCCGCCCTGCGGGCGACGGAAGGAGCGCGGGCCGGATTGAAGTCGGGTCGCAAGAGGTCTTGCGCGGTTCCGCGTTTTCTCTCCTTTCAAACGGCGTGCCGATTGGAAGGGATTGCGTCCGGCGGGGGATTTCGGGGGGATTGGCGGCAGGGGCCGCGAAAAAAGGCAGCCGGGCCTGCCCGTTTGATGGGCGGCCCGGCCGGTTGTTGCCCGTTTTATGCGCGGAATGTCGAGTCGGGGCGCGGGCTCCCGCCCACAGGCCCGGCCGGGGCGAGGCCCCGGACCCCCTTTGTTTTTATCGAGAAAAAAAGGGAGGCGTTCGGGGAGCCTGGCTCCCCGAGCGGGTGCGGGCGGCAGCCCGCCTGGGTCGCTTGGGTCGTGGGCCGGGGTCAGGCGGCGGAGCCCGGCTCGATCGCCCGCGCCTCGTCGGCCAGCATGATCGGAATGCCGTCGCGGATCGGGTAGGCGAGGCCGGCCTTGTCGTCGATCAGCTCCTGACGGCCGGCATCATAGCGCAGGGGAGCGTGGGTGCCGGGGGCCACCAGGATTTCGAGCAGCTTGGGATCGAAGGCGGGCATGCGGAGATCTCCAGTCAAAAATAAAAAGAGGCGTCAGGAAAACAGCAGCGACGACAGCCGGCGCCGTCCCGCCGCCACCGCGGGATGGGCGGAGCCGAGCGCCTCGAACAGCTTGACCAGCTGCTTGCGCGCGGCATCGTCGTTCCAGGCGCGGTCGCGGCGGAACAAATCGAGCAGTTCGTCGATCGCGGTCTCGCTCTCGCCGCCGGCGTAATAGGCCATCGCCAGATCGAACCGGGCCTGATGGTCGTTGGCATCGACCGCCAGCCGCTTGCGCAGGGCGGCGGTCTCGCCGACCTCGGCGCCGTGGCGGGCCAGTTCCAGCGCGGTGGCGACGGCGGCCAGTTCGGGATGGCGGGCCAGTTCGGCCGGCAACTCGGCCAGCATCGCCGCCGCCTGCTCACCCTGGCCGGCGGCGATCAGGCAGCGCAGCAGCCCGGCCAGCGCGGCGGGATGCTCGGGTTCGGCCTGCAACACCTGCTGGAACAGAGCGGCGGCGGTTTCGGTCTCGCCCTGGGCCAGCAGGGTCTTGGCCTCGGCCACCACCTCGTCGAGGTTGGGGGCCTCGCCCGGGCCGGCCAGCTGCTTGATGAAGGCGCGCAATTCGCTTTCGGGCAGGGCGCCCTGGAAGGCATCGACCGGGCGGCCGCCCTGGAAGGCGTAGACCGTCGGCACGCTCTGGATCCGCAACTGGGCCGCCAGCTGCTGGTTGGCGTCGACGTCGATCTTGACCAGCCGCACCGTGCCCTTGGCCTCGCGCACCAGCTTTTCCAGCAGGGGGGTCAGCTGCTTGCACGGGCCGCACCACGGGGCCCAGAAATCGACCAGCACCAGCGCCTGCATCGACGCTTCGAGCACGTCGGCGCGGAAGCTGGCGGTGCTGCCGTCCTTGATCAGATCCTGGCCGCCGGGAGCGGGGCCTCGCCCCCGGGAGGGAACGCCGGAAGGAAACAAGGGATCCATGGTCGCTCTCGTCGCTGATGGGGAAAACAGGTAGCGCCAATAGATGGACTGTCGCCGGGCGCGGCGCAAGCACCGCGTGGGGGCGGGGCGGGACAATCCCGCCCGCCGGCCGGCCGGGTGGGTCGCAGCCAACCGGCTGTGGCCCAATCTTGAGTTATAATGATTCCATATTGAGGTGCGGCCAGAGACCCTATAAAGTGTACGTCATCCGGTTCGTACCACCCCAGTCAGGGAGACCCTGCAATGACCGAAGTGCTTTCGACCCCGTCCGTCCTGGTCGGTCAGCCCGCCCCCGATTTCACCGCGGCGGCGGTGCTGCCCGACAACCAGATCGACGAAGGGTTCAGCCTGTCGTCCTATCTGAAGGGCTCCTACGGGGTGCTGTTTTTCTACCCGCTCGACTTCACCTTCGTCTGCCCGTCGGAGATCCTGGCCCACCATCACCGCGTCGCCGCCTTCACCGAGCGCAACACCAAGCTGATCGGGGTCAGCGTCGATTCCCACTTCACCCACCTCGCCTGGCGCAACACCCCGGTCGACAAGGGCGGCCTCGGCCAGATCGGTTTCCCGCTGGTGGCCGACCTGACCAAGGAGATCGCCCGTTCCTACGGCGTGCTGCTGCCGGGCGGCGTCGCTTTGCGCGGCACCTTCCTGATCGACAAGAACGGCATCGTCCAGTCGCAGCACGTCAACAACCTGCCGCTCGGCCGCAATGTCGATGAAGCACTGCGGCTGGTCGATGCCCTCCAGTTCCACGAGGAGCATGGCGAGGTCTGCCCGGCCGGCTGGAGCAAGGGCAAGGCCGGAATGAAGGCCGACCCCAAGGGGGTGGCCGACTATCTCGCCTCGCACGCCGCCGAACTGTAAGGCCGGCCTGTCCCTTCCCCCTCGGGGGGGCGCGCCGCTTGCCGCCGGCGCGCCCCCTCCGTATGTTTTGGGCAAGCGAGCTTCTTTCTTCCACAGGCACAGCGCGGGGCACGACAGCGATGGCGCACCATCACAGCAAGGTTCTCATTCTCGGTTCGGGGCCGGCGGGCTGCACCGCGGCGATCTATGCGGCGCGGGCCAACCTGTCGCCGCTGCTGGTGGCGGGGATGCAGCCCGGCGGCCAGCTGACCATCACCACCGACGTCGAGAACTATCCCGGCTTCGCCGAGGCGGTGCAGGGGCCGTGGCTGATGGAGCAGATGCAGCAGCAGGCCGCCCATGTCGGCGCCCGCTTCCAGGACGATCTGATCGTCTCGGTCGATCTGTCGCGCCGGCCGTTCCAGGCGGTGGGCGATTCCGGCGACACCTATTCCGGCGACACCCTGATCATCTGCACCGGCGCCACCGCGCGCTGGCTGGGGATCGAGTCGGAAAAGAAATTCTCCGGCTTCGGCGTCTCGGCCTGCGCCACCTGCGACGGCTTCTTCTTCAAGGGGCGCGAGGTGGTGGTGGTCGGCGGCGGCAATTCGGCGGTGGAGGAGGCGATCTATCTCGCCGGCCTCGCATCGAAGGTCACCCTGGTTCATCGCCGCGACAGCCTGCGCGCCGAGCGGATCGCCCAGCAGCGCCTGTTCGCCCATCCCAAGATCAGCGTGGTGTGGGACAGCGTGATCGAGGAGATCGTCGGCACCGACCAGCCGCCGTCGGTCACCGGGGTGCGGCTGCGCAACGTCAAGACCGGGGCGCTGTCCGATCTCGCGGTCGAGGGGGTGTTCGTGGCGATCGGCCACACCCCCAACACCGGCCTGTTCCAGGGGACGCTGACCCTCGACGAGGAAGGCTATCTGGTCACCACCCCCGGTTCGACCGCCACCAACATCCCCGGGGTGTTCGCCGCGGGTGACGTGCAGGACAAAATCTACCGTCAGGCGGTGACGGCGGCCGGCACCGGCTGCATGGCGGCGCTGGAGGCGGAACGCTTCCTCGCCCTGCATGGACAGAACGACGAGCCTGCGGCAGAGTAGGAACGCGAAGGTCGGTCCGGGCGGCCGGGGGAAAGCGCCCCCGGTCTTGCCGGGCCGATCGGGTCGTTGCCGAAGCGGGGAGTCGCCGGGTCGCCATGGATTGGGACAAGCTGAGGGTTTTTCACGCCGTTGCCGAGGCGGGCAGCTTCACCCACGCCGGGGAGGTGCTCAATCTCAGCCAGTCCGCCGTCAGCCGCCAGATCAGCGCGCTGGAGGAAAGCCTCAACCTGCCGCTGTTTCATCGGCACGCCCGTGGCCTGATCCTGACCGAGCAGGGCGAGTTGCTCTACCGCACCGCCCGCGACGTGTTTTCGAAGCTGGCGATGACCGAGGCGCTGCTGACCGAAAGCCGCGAACGCGCCCAGGGCCCGCTCAAGATCACCACCACCGTCGCCTTCGGGTCGCTGTGGCTGACGCCGCGGATCAAGGATTTCCTCGATCTTTATCCCGACATCGCGGTGTCGCTGGTGCTGTCGGACGGCGAGCTTGACCTCGCGATGCGCGAGGCCGACGTGGCGATCCGAATGACGCCGCCACGCCAGCCCGATCTGGTGCAGCGCCACCTGATGACGATGAAATACACGGTGTTCGCCGCGCCGGACTACGTCAAGGCCCACGGCCTGCCGTTGACCCTGGCCGATCTCGACCATCACCGCATCGTGGTGTTCGGCGAGGATGCCCGGGTGGCGCCGCCGCTGTCCAACGTCAACTGGCTGCTCGATGCCGGGGCGCCGCCCGACCGGCCGCGCCGGCCGGTGCTGGAGGTCAACAACATCTACGGCATCTATCGCGCGGTCAAAAGCGGGCTCGGCCTCGGCGCGATGCCGGATTACATGATCTCGGCCGCCGACGATCTGATTCCGGTGCTGCCGGAAATCGCCGGCCCGACCTTCGACGCCTATTTCGTCTATCCCGAGGAATTGCGCCACTCGAAACGGATAACCGCGTTCCGCGATTTTCTGTTGGAGAAAATCGCCGAGGCTTACTGATCTCGGCGAATTCCGTGGTTGCTCCCATCGTTATGCGCAGAGTGCATGCCCAGGCCGAGATATTCGGGATGGTTGGGCGGGACGACTTGCCTTAAACATCCGGACAACGGTCGGCTGCGGCGCAGTCGTCCCCAGAGTTTCCGGCGG
The DNA here is from genome assembly GCF_042683125.1 of Phaeospirillum tilakii. Classification (NCBI taxonomy): domain Bacteria; kingdom Pseudomonadati; phylum Pseudomonadota; class Alphaproteobacteria; order Rhodospirillales; family Rhodospirillaceae; genus Phaeospirillum; species Phaeospirillum tilakii. The sequence goes on along the minus strand of NZ_JBHUIY010000003.1, from coordinate 97,689 downwards.
TTTTGCCGCCAACGTGTTCCCGGGACTCGTGCCCGGGTTGGGGGTCTTCGGATCCCTACGTCTCCTAGACGTGAAGCCTCCCTGTTTGACTTAGCCCCCGGGTTCGTCCCGGGGGTTTTTTTCTGTGGGCGGCCGGTGTCATGGGGCGAGCTTGGCGAGGGCGCCGTCGAGGCCGTCGAGCCTGACCGGCAGATCGATCGGCTTCTGCTCGGCGGCGAAATAGCGCACCGTCAGCACCTTGCCCTGGCGGAACTGGTCGAGCGCGGCCACATCCATGTCAAGCACCGACAGGCAGCCGCCGTTGTTGCAGATCTGGAACGGCGCGGTCACCGCCTTGTGTCCGTCGATGGCCAGGGTGATGCCCGCCGTCAGCATCACCCCGAGCGGTGCCGACAGGATCAGGCGCGGCCGGTTTTCCGGACCGTTGAAGCCGAACTGCACCACCAAAAGCGGCGTGTTCTGCGGCTGCGCGGTGACGAATTGTTGCAGGACGCAGGCCTCCTTGGCGCTGTCGCCGTCCTTGCCGCAATGCTGGCCCCAGACGGGCGCCGGCGCCGGCTCGTCTTTGGCGAGGGCCGGGGGGGCGGCAAGGCCGAAGGCCAAGAGGGAGAGCAGGGCGGAACAGATCCGCGCGGACGGGAACGGTCGCAATCTCGTCACCTCGTTGTTGTCCCCCGGATCATGCCGGTGTGGACCGAGACAGGGGCGGGGACCAGAATCGGAATGGTTCTGCGCTCGTTCGACCGCCTGGGGCGCGATCTGATACGAGGCCTGACGCCTTGTCAATTATACCGGCCGCCTCGTCGCCCACCCGACCCGATGGCGGTCCGATTGGGGCTGACCGATCCTTGGCGGATCTGCGATACTGCCCCTCCCCCGGCCGATCCCCGGGGGCGGCGGGGAAGGGGCTGCCTTTCACGAGGGTCCGGCGTTGACGCTCGGTTATCCCGCTGCGAAAAGTCTGCTCACGCGGCCGGCCGGGCCGAATGGACCCGATGCCGTCCCTCCGTCCGACCGGTTCTGTTCCCGGGAGACCCGACGTGCCGCCCCTGACCCCTTCTTCCGCCCCCCCCGCTTCCCAGGGGATGACGATCGATCAGGCGATCGCCACCGCCTACGGCCACTGGAATGCCGGTCAGGCCCAGCAGGCCGAATATCTGTGCCGTCAGGTGCTGGCGGCGTGGCCGGAGCATCCCGACGCGCTGCACCTGCTCGGCCTGCTCGCCCATGGCTTCGGCAACCTGCCCTCGGCGATCGATTTCCTGCGCCGGGCCTGCGCCGCGCCGCGGGCGCCCGCGCTCTTCCACAGCAATCTGGCCGAGATGCTGCGTCAGGCCGGCCACCATGTCGAGGCCGAGGCCGCCGCCCGCCGGGCCCTGGCCCTCGACAGCCGGGTCACCGCCGTCTGGGTCAATCTCGGCATCATCCTCCAGGAATCCGGCAAGCTCGAGGAAAGCCTGCACTGCCTGACCCGGGTCTGCCAGTTGATGCCCGACAGCCCCGAGGCCCACAACAATCTCGCCAACACCTACCGGCGGCTGGGCCGGCTCAACGAGGCGCGAACCGAATACGAGGCGGCGCTGGCCCTCAACCCCTCTTATTCCGAGGCCCACGCCAACCTTGCCCATCTGCTCAACGAGCTGGGGGAGCACGCGGCGGCGCTGGCGGCGGTGCGGCGCGCGATCGATCTCAATCCCCGCAACGCCGACGCCTATCTCAACGCCGCCGCGATCGCGCTGGCGATGAAGCAGCCCGACGAGGTGATCCGCTGGATCAACAATATTTTTTCCTTCGCTCCCGATCATCCCGGCGCCTTGATGGCGATGGCCCTGGTGCTCCAGGAGACCGAGGATTTCGTCGCCGCCGAGCAGTTCGCCCGCCGCGCCGTGGCCGCCGCGCCGCAAAACGGCGAGGCCCATCAGCGGCTGGGGCAGGTGTTGCAGGCGATGGACCGGGCCGAGGAGGCGCTGGCCGAATTCGAGCAGGCGGCGGCGCTGCCCGGGCCCTGCCCGGAAGGCCCGGTGGAACAGAAGGCGCTGCTGCTGCTGGGCCTCGGGCGCATCGCGGAGGCGCGGGCGACGTTCGACGCGGCGCTGGAGATCAATCCCCGCTCGGCCAAAGTCTGGTTCAACCGCAGCGAGGCCAAGACGTTCGGCCCCGATGATCCCGACCTCGCCACGATGGAACGGCTGCTGATCGAGGGCGGCCGCCAGGGCATCGGCCGCGACGACCGGATCGCCCTGTCCTTCGCCCTGGGCAAGGCCTGCCTTGACGCCGGCCAGGACGACCGCGCCTTCGCCTTCTTCGCCGAGGCCAACCGGCTGAAACGGGCCACCATCCCCTACGATCCCGACGCGACCGACCGCTGGATCGACGAGATCATCGCCACCTGCACCCCGGATCAGTGTGCCCGTCTGGCCGAGCAGGGCGATCCGTCCGAACTGCCGGTGTTCGTGATCGGCATGCCCCGCTCCGGCACCACCCTGGTCGAGCAGATTCTCGCCGCCCATCCGCTGGTGCATGGGGCGGGCGAGTTGCGGCTGATCCAGTCGATGGTCGATCGGATCGCCGGCCCGGACCGGGTGCCGCTCGGCTATCCCCGGCTGATCGACGTCATCGCGCCCGAGGAGATGCCCCGGCTGGCCCGGCATTATCTCGACCGGATCTCCCCCCTGGCGGCGGGCCGGACCCGGGTGGTGGACAAGATGCCGGCCAATTTCCTTTATGCCGGCCTGATCCACGCCCTGTTCCCCAACGCCCGCATCCTGCAATGCCGGCGCGATCCGGTTGACACCTGCCTGTCCTGTTACACCAGAAACTTCAGCGGCGAGCAGAAATTCGCCTATGACCTGTCCGAACTCGGCCGGTTCCACCGCGGCTTTGAACGGCTGGCCGAGCATTGGCGGCGGGTGCTGCCGGCCGACCGCTATACCGAGGTCTCCTACGAGGCGGTGGTGGCGGATCTCGACGGCGAGGCCCGCCGGCTGGTGGCCTTCTGCGGGCTGGACTGGGACGAAGCCTGCCTGTCCTTCCACCGTGGCGCGCGCATCGTCCGGACCGCCAGCGCGGTGCAGGTCCGTCAGCCGATCTATCGGTCGAGCGTCGGGCGCTGGCGCCGCCACGCCCGCCATCTCGGGCCGCTGCTGGCCGCGCTGGGGATCGCGGAGGAGGCATGATCCCCCCGCTGACCTGCGAGGAGGCCGAGGGGCAGGCCCGTCAGGCGCTGGCCGCCAACGATCCGGCGCGGGCCGAGGCGCTGGTCCGCGCGTTTCTGGGAGCCGGGCAGGGGGCGCCGGTGGCGATCTGGTCGCTGCTCGTCCTGGCCCTGCGCCGCCAGGGCCGGTTCGCCGAGGCCCGGCCGATCCAGGAGATGCTGGTCGATCACCTGCCGAGCAACCTTGATCTGCGCTTCGATCTGGCGGAAACCCTGCTGCAACTGGGCGAATTCGAGCGGGGCTGGCGGGAATACCATTACCGCTACGATCTGGTCCACACCGTGGCGCTGGCGCGCAAGGTGCAGCGTCCGCGCTGGGACGGAAGGGCGATGGCGGGCAAGACCCTGTTGATTCACGACGAGCAGGGCTTCGGCGACACCTTTCAGTTCATCCGGCTGGTCCCCTGGGCCAAGCGGAAAAGCGGCGCCCGGCTGGTGTTGCAGATCAACGCCGATCAGGAAAGCTTCGCCCGCCGGATCCCCGGCATCGACCAGATCATCCGCCGGGGCGAGCTGCCGCCACCGTTCGACATGCATTGCGAGATGATGAGCCTGCCGATGGCGCTGGGCCTGAGGCTCGCGGACCTGCCGGGGGAGATGCCCTATCTGGCGGCGGATCCGAAGCGCCTGCGCCGCTGGCGGGACCGTCTGGCCCGTCTGCCCCGGCCGATCGTCGCCCTGGTCTGGGCCGGCCGTCCCAACCACGCCAACGATGCCAACCGTTCGATGTCCCTGTCCACCCTGGCGCCGCTGGCCGAGGCGGGCGGAGGCAGTTTCATCTCGATCCAGAAAGGCCCCAAGGCCGCCGAGGCCGAGACCCCGCCGCCGGGACTGACCCTGACCAATCTCGACCGCGAGATCGCCGATTTCGACGACACCGCGGCGATCCTCCGCGTCGCCGACCTGCTGATCTCGGTCGACAGTTCGCCGGTCCACCTCGCCGGCGGCCTCAACCGTCCGGCCTGGGTGATGCTGCCTTACATCGGGGAGTGGCGCTGGCTGACCGAGCGCGAGGATTCCCCGTGGTATCCCTCGCTGCGGCTGTTCCGCCAGGACCGGCCGGGCGATTGGGGCGGCGTGGTCCGCCGTCTCGCCGCCGCGCTGCGGGAGCTTCCCACCGGGGCTCGGAGATGACACGTCGGCACAAAGGGGAAGGTCCGGCGGCGCGCAGCCTCCAGGCGGGGCCGTGGCGTCGCATCGGGCTGGTTTCGCTCAGGCGCCCTTGAACGAGCGGGTCAGCATGTCCTGCAACTGGCGGCCATTGACCGGCTTGTGCAGGATCGGCATCCCTTCCGACGCAGCAAGGCGCAGCCGCTCCACCGTCACGGTGGTGTCGCCGGTGACCACCACCCCGGGAATGTCGGCGCCGAAGGCCGCGCGCACCCGCTCGATCGCCTCGGTGCCGGTCTGGCCGTCGCGCAGGCGGAAATCGGCCAGGATGAAGCCGGGCGGCAACGGGGTCGCGGTCAGCATTTGCAGCGCCTCGTCGGCCGACTGCGCCGCCACCACCACATAGCCCCAGCTTTCGAACAGCATCTGGTAGCCGGCGAGAACGATCGCCTCGTCCTCGATCACCACCACCACCCGGCCCCCGGCGGCCGCGCCCCCGGATCCGGCTCTTTCACTGCCGATCGCCGACACCTTTCCGGCCTTTCCTGACGAGCCCAAGTTTTTATCATGTGGGAAAGAATCCCACCGAGGAAATCCACCTATTGCCATAGGCCATTGGCATGAGGGTTGCGTCGCCCGGGGCAAATGACCTTATACTCTGCCGCTTGACGCAACAGCGGAAACGTGAGACCGCCCGTGGGGAGCAGCCTGCCGAGATGACCGAGACCATCGTTCTGCCGTCGCCGACGGCGTTGACCGAGCGCGACATCGCGCCAGGGCTCGATCTGGTCGCCGAGATCAACCGGCTGCGCCGCGAGCGCAACGCGGTGATCCTGGCTCACTATTATCAGGATGGCGAGATCCAGGACCTGGCCGATTTCGTCGGCGATTCGCTTGATCTGTCGCGCAAGGCCGCCGCCACCGACGCCGAGGTGATCGTGTTCTGCGGCGTCCGCTTCATGGGCGAGGTGGCCAAGATCCTCTCGCCCGCCAAGACCGTGCTGATCCCCGACGCCGCCGCCGGCTGTTCGCTCGAGGAATCCTGTCAGCCCGCCGCCTTCAAGGCCTTCCGCGAGCGCCATCCCGACCATCTCGCCGTCACCTACATCAATTGTTCGGCCGAGATCAAAGCCCTGTCCGACGTGATCGTCACCTCGTCCAACGCCGAGGCGATCCTGCGCCAGTTGCCGGCCGACCGGCCGATCCTGTTCGCCCCCGACCGCCATCTCGGCGCCTATCTCGCCCGCAAGACCGGGCGCGCGATGACGCTGTGGCCGGGCAGCTGCATCATTCATGAGCAGTTTTCCGAAAAGGAACTGGTCAAGCTCAAGACCCGCCATCCCCAGGCGCTGGTCGCCGCCCACCCGGAATGTCCCGAGGCGGTGCTGGCCCATGCCGACCATGTCGGCTCGACCCGGGCGATCCTCGAATTCGTCCTGGCCAGCGACCGCCAGGATTTCATCATCGCCACCGAGCCGCACATCATCCACCAGATGGCCAAGGCGGCGCCGCACAAGACCTTCCTGCCGGCGCCGGGGGCGGATGGCGGCTGTTCCTGTTCCAACTGCCCGTTCATGGCGCTCAACACGCTGGAAAAGATCTATCTCTGCCTGCGCAACGACGCCCCGGCGCTGGTGGTGCCCGAGCCGCTGCGCCGGGCGGCGCTGGCCCCGCTCGAACGGATGCTGGAGATGAGCCGGGGCCTGCCGATGGCCGGGGGCAGCCATGGCGGCTGAGTTCGACATCGACTGGGACGACGTGGCGCGGGTGATCGACGCCGCGCTGGCCGAGGATACCGGCGCCGACAAGGGCGGGCCCGGCGCCGACATCACCTCGGCCCTGGTGATCCCGGCCGATCTGGTGTTCCAGGGGGCGATGCAGGCCCGCCACGCGATGGTGGTGGCCGGCATCCCGGTGGCCGAGTCGGTGTTCCGCCGGGTGGTGCCGCAGGCCCGCTTTACCGCCTGCGTCGCCGATGGCGACCGGATCGGGCCGGGCACGGTGCTGGCGCGGATCGAGGGGCCGGCGCGCGGCCTGCTGACCGCCGAGCGCACCGCCCTCAACCTGCTGCAATTGCTGTCGGGGATCGCCACCCAGACCGCCGCCTATGTCGATCGGATCGCGGGCACCGGCTGCACCCTGCTCGACACCCGCAAGACCATTCCCGGCCTGCGCCGGCTGTCGAAATACGCCACCCGCTGCGGCGGGGCGACCAACCACCGCATGGGCCTCTATGACGGGGTGCTGATCAAGGACAACCACATCGCGGTGTGCGGCGGGGTCGGCGCGGCGGTGGCGCGGGCCAAGCAGGGCGGCGTGCCGGTCGAGGTCGAATGCGACACCCTCGATCAGGTGGTCGAGGCGGTGGCGGCCGGGGCGGACATCGTCCTGCTCGACAACATGCCGCCGGAAACTCTTCGCCGCGCGGTGGCGCTGGTGGCCGGGCGCTGCCGCACCGAGGCCTCGGGAGGGGTGACGCTCGATACCATCCGCGCCATCGCCGAAACCGGGGTCGATTACGTGTCGGTCGGCCGGCTGACCCAGTCGGCGCCGGCGGTGGATATCGGGCTGGATTGGACCTGAGCGAATGAGCGAGATGGAAACGGCGCCTTTCGACCTGTTGGTGATCGGTTCGGGCGCGGCCGGGATGACGGTGGCGCTGGGCCTGCTGGCGCAGCGGCCGGGGGCGCGGGTCGGCGTGCTGTCGAAAAGCGACCTGTCCGAGGGCAGCACCAAATATGCCCAGGGCGGCATCGCCGCCGTGCTCGACGCCACCGATTCGATCGAGGCGCACATCCGCGACACCCTGATCGCCGGCGGCGGCCTGTGCTACGAGCCGGCGGTGCGGGCGGTGGTCGAGGGCGCCCCGGCGGCGATCCGCTGGCTGATCGCCAACGGCGTGGTGTTCGACAGCGAGCATGGCGACCTCCATCTCACCCGCGAGGGCGGCCATTCCCACCGCCGCATCGTCCATTCCGCCGACGCCACCGGCCTGGCGGTGCAGACCAGCCTGGAGGCCCGCCTGCGCGAAAGCGGGGCGGTGCTGTTCGAGGACCACAACGTGGTCGATCTGATCCGCGAGCGGCTGCCGCAGGGCCGGCAGGGGCGCTGCGTCGGCGCCTATGTGTTCGATCGCGGCGACGGGCGGGTCCACCGCTTCCCCGCCCGCACCGTGCTGCTGGCCAGCGGCGGCGCGTCGAAGGTCTATCTCTATTCCTCCAATCCCGACGGCTCGACCGGCGACGGCATCGCGATGGCGTGGCGCGCCGGCTGCCGGGTCGGCAACCTCGAATTCGCCCAGTTCCATCCGACCTGCCTCTACCATCCCCGCGCCAAGTCGTTCCTGGTGACCGAGGCGGTGCGCGGCGAGGGCGGCCGGCTGCTGCGCCCCGACGGCACCCGCTTCATGGACGAGTACGATTCGCGCGGCGAACTGGCCCCGCGCGACATCGTCGCCCGCGCCATCGACGATGTGATGAAGCGGCTGGGCTGCGACTGCGTCTATCTCGACATCAGCCACCGTCCGGCCGAGTTCATCACCCAGCATTTCCCCACCGTCTATGCCGAGGCGCTGAAATACGGCTTCGACATGACGCGCGAGCCGCTGCCGGTGGTGCCGGCGGCGCATTACACCTGCGGCGGCGTGATCACCGACCTCGCCGGCCGCACCGACGTCGACAATCTCTATGCGGTGGGCGAGGTGGCCTGCACCGGGCTGCACGGCGCCAACCGGATGGCCTCGAACTCGCTGCTGGAATGCCTGGTGATCGGCGCCGCCGCCGCGCGCGACATCGCCGGCAAGCTCGACGAAATCCCGACTTTGCCGGCACTGGCGCCGTGGGACGAGACCTGGGTGACGGATTCCGACGAGGAGGTGGTGGTGTCCCACAATTGGGACGAGCTGCGCCGCTTCATGTGGGACTATGTCGGCATCGTCCGTTCGACCAAGCGGCTGGAGCGGGCCCGCCACCGGGTCAAGCTGCTGCACAGCGAGATCGAGGATTATTACGGCAGCTTCCGCGTCACCAGCGACCTGCTGGAGCTGCGCAATCTGGTGACGGTGGCCGACCTGATCATCCGTTCGGCGCTGGCGCGGCGGGAAAGCCGGGGCCTGCATTACACCATCGATTTTCCCACCCTCGACACCGTCGCCCCGCCGCAGAACACCATCCTGGTCCCCAAGACCTTCGCCGCCCGCCGCGTCGCCTGACCCGGGCGGGCGGCGCGCCGACAAGGAGACGCCATGCACCGCCGCCTGCTGTTGCTGTCCGCCCTCGCCGCCGCCATCCCCTTTTCCCTCCGCGCCGAGGAGAAGAAGCAGGAGAAAAAGCAGGACCGCCTGCCGAATCCCGGCCCGGGCGAACGCTACATCAAGCTGCCGCCGATCCCGCTCGAACTGTACGATCGCTATGGCGGCTACCACATGGCGATGATCGAACTGATCGTCTACGCCGCCCAGGAGGCCAAGGTCTCGGAGAAGAAGCTGTCCGACAAGATCAAGATGGCCTTCAACGTGATCCCCTACGAGGAATACACCAAGGGCAACCCCTCGCCGATGATGAAGGCCACCGCCCTCGACATCGCCCGCAAGGAATATGGCGAGACCCTGATCCGCGACGTGCTGATCGCCAAGATGCTGTTCCGCTGAGCGCGTTATGCGGGCTGCCGCCCGCGCGCTTCGCGCGCCATGCCGGGGGAGTTATGCGGGCTGCCGCCCGCAGGCCCGCTCGGGGAGCATGCTCCCCGAACCCCTCCTTTTTTCGAAAACAAAGGGGGTCCGGGGCATCGCCCCGGCCGGGTGCGGGCGGGAGCCCGCCCATCGAACCGAAGGACGAAAGACATGCGGGTGCTGGTCAACGCGGTGCATGCCAAGAGCGGCGGCGGCGTCACCACCTTGCGCCATCTGCTGCCGGCGCTGGCGGCCCGGCCGGGGCTGACCCTGGCGCTGGCGATCCAGCGCGACCAGCGGCCGTTGTTCGCCGACCTGCCGGCGGCGGTGACGCTGCACGAGCTGCCGGGACGGGGCAAGCTCGGCACCGTGCTGTGGCAGGAGCAGGTGACGATTCCGGCGCTGGCGCGGCGGATCGGCGCCGACGTGGTGTTCTCGCCGGCCAATTACGGGCCGCTGTTCGGGCCGCCGGCGGTGATCCTGCTGCGCAACGCCTTCGAGGTCACCAGCCTGGAGCGGCGGCTCGACAAAAGGCTGTACTGGGCGGCGGTGCGGGGGCTGACCTGGGCCTGTTTTTGCCGCTGCCGCCGCGCCATCGCGGTGTCGGCCCATGCCGCCCGCGCCTTCCTCGCCCATTTCGGCCGTGACGGCGATCCCCGCCTCAGCGTGATCCATCACGGCGTGGCGCCGCTCTACCATCCCCCCGCCGAGGGCGAGGCGCGCGAGTCCGGCCTGCTGCTGGCGGTGTCCGACCTCTACGTGCAGAAGAATTTCGAGACCCTGCTGCGGGCGCTGGCCCGGCTGGCCCCGACCCGGCCGGAATTGCGGCTGGAGATCGCCGGGCGGCGGCTCGATCCGGCTTATGCCGACCGCCTCGCCGCGCTGGTCGAGGAGCTGGGGCTGAGCGACCGGGTGCGCTTCCTCGGCGGCCAGCCGCCCGAGGTGGTGGCGGCGCTGTATCGCCGCGCCACCCTGCTGGCCTTTCCCTCGCTGGTCGAGACCTTCGGCAACCCGCTGGTCGAGGCGATGGCCTCCGGCCTGCCGGTGGTGTGCAGCGACGCGGCGGCGATGCCCGAGATCGTCGCCGATGCCGCCTTGCTGGCCCGGCCCGGCGATGACGGCGATTTCGCCCGCCAGATCGCCCGGCTGCTCGACGAACCGGGGCTGGCGGCCGAGCTGTCCCGGCGCGGTCTGGCCCGGGCCGCCGCCTTTTCCTGGGAGCGCACCGCCGCCGCCACCGCCGACGTGCTGCGGGCGGCGGCGGAACGATGAGGCTGGCGGCGGCGGCGGGCCGGGTCGGCCGACTGCTGCTCGACGCGGTGCTGCCGCCGCTTTGTCTCAAATGCCATGCGGTGGTGGCCGAGCCCGGCACGCTGTGCCCGGCCTGCTGGCAGCGGATCGGCTTTCTCGCTCCCCCCTGGTGCGCCTGCTGCGGCCGGCCGTTCGAGGTTGATCCCGGTCCGGGCGCGTGCTGCGGCGCCTGCCTGACCCATCCGCCCGGCTTCGACCGCGCCCGCGCCGTGCTGCGCTATGACGACGAATCGCGGTCGCTGCTGTTGCGGCTCAAGCATGGCGACCGGCTGGAAGGGGTGGGGGCCTACGCCCACTGGATGGCCCGGGCCGGGGCCGAATTGCTCGACGGCGCCGATCTGCTGGTGCCGGTGCCGCTGCACCGCTGGCGGCTGGCGCTGCGGCGCTACAATCAGGCGGCGGTGCTGGCGCTGGCGCTTGGTCGCCGCAGCGGCATCGCCGTCGCCCCCGATCTGCTGCGCCGGGCCCGTTCCACCCCGTCGCAAGGGCATCTCGGCCCCGAGGCGCGCCGCCGCAACGTCGCCGGGGCCTTCACCCTGGCGCGCGGCGCCACCGGGCTGACCGGGCGGCGGGTGGTGCTGATCGACGACGTGATGACCACCGGCGCCACCGCCGAGGAATGCGCCCGGGTGCTGCGGCGCGGCGGCGCCGCCTCGGTCGCGGTGCTGACCCTGGCCCGCGCCCTGCGCGGGGAATGACGCGGCCCCCCTGGTCAAACCGGCCGCCGGTCATATATTTCACGTGAAACACCCCCGCGCCGCCGGCGCGGATTGCGGAGACGGCGATGGCCCAGATCGAGATTTACACCACCAAGGTTTGCCCCTATTGCGTCCGTGCCAAACGGTTGTTTGACCGCAAGGGCGCGACTTACACCGAAATCGACGTCACCACCGACGAGGTCACCCGCCGGTTGATGATCGAACGCGCCGGCGGCCGTCGCACCGTGCCGCAGATCTTCATCGACGGCACCCATGTCGGCGGCTGCGACGATCTGTACGAACTCGACCGCGACGGCCGGCTTGATCCGCTGTTGGCCGGCGCCGCCTGAGCGCCTGACGCGCAATACCAATTGGTTACGCGGGCTCTGCCCGCGACCCGCCGGGGCGATGCCCCGGACCCCCTTTGTTTTCATTGATAAAAAAAAGGGAGGGGTTCGGGGAGCCCTGCTCCCCGAGCGGGTGCGGGCGGCAGCCCGCCAACCTGTGCATGTTTGCGCGCGAGGCGCGCGGGGCGGCAGCCCGCTTCAGTGCAGGGCGGCTTCGAGCGCGGCGAGGAACACCCGCAGCTTGGGCGGCACCAGCCGGGCCGACGGATAGACCGCCCAGATCGAGGACTCCTCCGGGCGGGCGTCGCTCAGCACGATCTCGCGCAGGGTGCCGACGCGCAGATCGTCGCGCAGGTTCCAGGCGGCGGCGCGCACCAGCCCGGCCCCGGCCCGGCAGGCCGCCAGCAAGCCATCCATCGTGCTGGCGGTGAAGCGTCCGCCCACCCGAATCGTCCGTTCCTGTCCGTCGCACAGGAAGGTCCAGGCCGAGGCGCCGGGGCGGGTCAGGCATTCGTGCTCGGCCAGATCGGCGAGGCAGGTCGGCACGCCGCGTTCGGCCAGATAGGATGGCGCGGCGCACAGCAGATGCGGGCTGGGGCCGATGCGGCGGGCGATCAGCCGGTTGTCGCGCAGCCGGCCGAAGCGGATCGCCAGATCGACCCCCTCGGCGACGATGTCCACCACCCGGTCGGTCAGGTCGAGGTCGATCCGCAGGCCGGGATGGGCCTTCAGCAGCGCCGGCACCAGCGGTGCCACCACCCGCCGCCCGAACGAGACCGAGGTTGACAGCCGCAGCAGGCCCGACACCGCCTCGCCCGGGGCGCGCACCGCCGCCCGCGCCGCCGCCGCCTCCTCGACCAGCGCCCGGGCATAGGGCAGGAACGCCTCGCCCTCCGGGGTCAGCGCCAGGGCGCGGGTGGTGCGATGCACCAGCCGCACCCCCAGCCCGCGCTCCAAGGCCGCCAGCCGGCGCGAGGCCGCCATCGGCGTCAGCCCCAGCCGGCGCGCCGCCCCCGACAGGCTGCCCGCCCCGGCGGCGGCGACCAGAACGGCAACGGCTTCGGTATCCATTATATCCTCATCCGTGATACTGGCTTATCAATGGCGGTAGATACCTCGTCCAACGATAAAATGATAGAACAACGGCCTGTTCCCATGTGACGAAAGGACCGCGCGATGTCGGATCATTCCGGGACGGTGCCCGTCCGGCCGCTGGGGCCGGGCCTGACCCTGGCGATGGCGCTGGCCTGCGGGCTCGGGGTCGCCAACATCTATTACAGCCAGCCGATGCTGGGGCTGATCGAGCGCGACCTCGCCGGCTCGTCCCTGCCGGCCCAGATTCCGCCGGTGACCCAGCTCGGTTATGCCCTCGGCCTGTTCCTGCTGGTGCCGCTCGGCGACCTGCTCGAACGGCGGCGGGTGATCGTGGTCCAGTTTCTCGCCCTCGCGCTGATGCTGGCGCTGGCGGCGCTGGCGCCCGACGCGCCGACGCTGCTGGTCGCCTCGCTGCTGGTGGGGATGGGGGCCTCGGTGGCGCAGCAGATCGTGCCGTTTGCCGCCACCCTGGCCGATCCCGCCACCCGTGGCCGCACCCTCGGCACGGTGATGGCCGGCCTGCTCGGCGGCATCCTGTGCAGCCGGGCCCTGGCCGGGCTGGTCGCCGCCGGGCAGGGCTGGCGGGCGATGTTCTGGCTGGGGGTGCCGCTGGCCCTGGCCACCGCGCTGGCGATGCGGCTGCTGCTGCCGAAGGGGGCGGCGCCCGCCGCCGGGCTCGGCTATCGCGCCGCGCTGGCCTCGCTCGGCCGGTTCTGGCTGACCCACCCGGCGCTGCGCCGCGCCACCCTGATCCAGGCCGGGCTGTTCGCCTCGTTCTCGACCTTCTGGAGCCTGCTGGCGCTGCATCTCCAGGAACCGTCCTTCGGCTGCGGCCCCGAGGTGGCCGGGCTGTTCGGGCTGCTCGGGCTGGTCGGGGTGCTGGCGGCGCCGCTGGGCGGGCGGCTGGCCGACCGCCACGGGCCGCGCCGCACCATCGCGGTCGGCGCCGCGCTGACCCTGGCCTCCTGGGCCCTGCTGGGCTGGAGCGGTGGCGGGCTGGCGGCGCTGGCGGTGGGGGTTTTGCTGCTCGATTGCGGGGTTCACCTCGCTTTGGTGTCGAACCAGCATGTGATCTATGCCCTCGATCCCGCCGCGCGCAGCCGGATCAACACCGTGTTCACCACCGGGATGTTCCTGGGCGGAGCCGCCGGCTCGGCGCTGGCGGCGGTGGCCTGGGGCCAGGCCGGCTGGGCCGGGGCCGGCCTGCTCGGTGCCGGCTTCGCCCTGCTCGCCTTGCTGCGGCAGGTCCGGCCGACTTAACCCCTTTCGGGAAAAAGCGGCGGCGGGGGCGGTGCGCTCCGGGCAGGGCGGCGCGGCGGCCCCGCTGCGGCAAAGGTTGACAGGGCGGGAAAACGCGCCGATATTCTGCCGCTTTCCATGAGCGCGCCGAGCCTTCCCGCTCCTGAAGCGGGTCTCTCGGCATTGCGGAAGGAGCGTTCGGGAGAGCTGCCATGGTTGCTGTCGTCCTGCCCACCTATGCGCGTGCCGACCTCGCTTTCGAGCGGGGCGAAGGGGCCTATCTCTACGCGACCGATGGCCGACGCTATCTCGACTTCGCCGCCGGGGTCGCGGTCAATGCGCTCGGCCACTGTCATCCCCGCCTGGTGGCGGCGCTGACCGAACAGGCCCACAAGCTGTGGCATTGCTCGAACCTGTACCGCGTGCCGGGCCAGGAACGGGTCGCCACCCGGCTGATCGGCCATTCCTTCGCCGACACCGCCTTCTTCTGCAATTCCGGCGCCGAGGCGATGGAATGCTGCATCAAGATGGCGCGGCGCTATCACCATGCCGACGGCCATCCCGAGCGCAACCGGGTGATCTGCGCCACCGGCGGCTTCCACGGCCGCACCCTGGCGACGCTGGCCGCCGGCGGGCAGAAGAAGCATCTCGACGGCTTCGCCCCGGTGGTCGAGGGCTTCGATCACGTCCCGTTCGGCGACGTCGCGGCGTTGCGGGCGGCGATCGGCCCCAACAGCGCGGCGATCCTGGTCGAGCCGGTGCAGGGCGAGGGCGGCATCGTTCCCGCCTCGCCCGACTATCTGCGGGCGCTGCGGGCGCTGGCCGACGAATTCGGCCTGCTGCTGATCTTCGACGAGGTGCAGACCGGCATCGGCCGCACCGGGCGGCTGTTCGCCCATGAACTGGCCGGGATCACCCCCGACATCATGGGCATCGCCAAGGGCCTGGGCGGCGGCTTCCCGGTCGGGGCCTGCCTCGCCACCGAGACGGCGGCCAAGGGGATGACCCCGGGCACCCACGGTTCGACCTTCGGCGGCAATCCGCTGGCGATGGCGGTGGCCGAGACCGTGCTCGACGTGGTGCTGGCCCCGGGCTTCCTGGCCGGGGTCGAACAGACCGCCCGCCAGCTCCGCGCCGCGCTCGACGCGGTGGCGGCGCGCTTCCCCGACAAGGTCGAGGCGGTGCGCGGCGTCGGCCTGCTGCTCGGCATCAAGCCGCGCTGCCCCAACACCGAACTGGTGGCGCGGCTGCGCGCCAACGGGCTGCTGACCGTGGGCGCGGGCGACAACGTGGTTCGGATGGTGCCGCCGCTGATCATCGGTCAGGCCGAGATCGATCTCGCCGCCGACATCCTGTCCCGGACCCTCAGCGAGGTAGGCGCGCCTTCATGACCGTTTCAGCCAAGCCGGGCCTGCCCCGTCACTTCCTCGACATCGACCGGTTCGAGCCGGAAACCCTGCGCGGCCTGATCGATCTCGGCAAGGCCTACAAGGCCGGACGGGGGCCCGACCGCCCGCTGGTCGGCAAGATCCTGGCGATGGTGTTCGAGAAGCCCTCGACCCGCACCCGGGTGTCGTTCGAGGCCGGGATGAAGCAGCTCGGCGGCGACGTCGTCGCGCTGACCCGCGCCGACACCCAGCTCGGCCGGGGCGAGACCATCGCCGACACCGCCCGCGTCCTGTCGCGCTTCGTCAACGCGATCATGATCCGCACCGACAGCCCGGCCAAGCTCGACGATCTCGCCCGCTACGCCACCGTGCCGGTGATCAACGGCCTGACCGACGATTCCCATCCCTGTCAGGTGATGGCCGATGTGATGACCTACGAGGAGCATCGCGGCACCCTGGCCGGCAAGGTGGTGGCCTGGGTCGGTGACGGCAACAACGTCGCCGCCAGCTGGATCCATGCCAGCGCCCAGTTCGGCTGCACCCTGCGTGTCGCCGCCCCGGCGCCGCTGATGCCGTCGGCCAAGGCGGTGGCCTGGGCCCGCCAGCGCGGCGGCCGGGTCGATCTGATGACCGATCCGGCGGTGGCGGTCGAAGGCGCCGATCTGGTGGTGACCGACACCTGGCTGTCGATGGGCTGCCGCGACGAAAGCCGCGCCAGCCTGCTCGCCCCCTATCAGGTCAATGACGCGCTGATGGCGCGCGCCGCCGCCGATGCCCTGTTCATGCATTGCCTGCCGGCCCATCGCGGCGAGGAAGTCACCGATTCGGTGATGGACGGTCCCCGTTCGGTGGTGTGGGACGAAGCGGAAAACCGCATGCACGTCCAGAAGGCGATCCTGACCTGGTGCCTGTCGTGAGCGAGCCGGCAGCCGCCCCGGCGGGGACCGGTCCCGATCAGGCGCTGTCCTTCTCGGTCGCGGCCGGGCTGGTGCGCGGCCGGGTGGTCCAGCTCGGGCCGGCGCTCGACCGGATTCTCGCCGCCCATGCCGACACCCCGCCGGCGGTGGCCGGGCTGGTGGCGGAAACCGCTTTGGTGGCGGCGGCTTTGGCCTCGCTGCTGAAATATGACGGGGTGTTCACCCTCCAGGCCCAGGGCGACGGCCCGGTGCGGCTGGTGGTGGCCGACCTGACCAGCGCCGGCACCGTTCGGGCGATGGCCCGGTTCGACCGCGAGCGGCTGGCCGCCGCGCCGGCCTCTTCCAGCCCGGCGGCGCTGCTCGGCGCCGGCCATCTCGCCTTCACCGTCGATCAGGGCCCCGGCACCGACCGCTATCAGGGCATCGTCGCGCTTGAGGGCGACAGCCTCGCCAGCGCGGCCGAAGGCTATTTCCGCCAGTCCGAACAGCTCGACACCCGGGTGCGGCTGGCGGTGGCTCCGGCGGCGGACGGCGGCTGGTTCGGCCGCGCCGCGCTGATCCAGCGCCTGCCGGCCGGGTCGGGGCAGGCGCCGATCCTGCTGGCCGAGGAGGCCGAGGAAACCTGGCGCCGGGCCGAAATCCTGTTCGCCAGCCTGACCGAGGCGGAACTGGCCGATCCGGCGCTGAGTTCGGAGCGGCTGCTGCATCGGCTCTATCACGGCGAGGATCTGCGGCTGACCCCGGCGCGGCCGCTGGAAGCCGGCTGCCGCTGTTCGCGCGAGCGGGTGGCGGCGGCGCTGACCTCGCTGCCGGACGCCGATCTGCCCGGCCTCGCCGATGCCGAGGGGCGGATCGAGGTGACCTGCGAGTTCTGCGGCACCCGCCACGTCCTTTCCCTGTCCGAACTGGCGCCGCGACCGCAGACGGCTTGACGCCGGTGGCGGTCGCCCCGACAATGCGCCCGGCGTTACCTCCAGCCTTGGGGATGCTCGCGATGCGTCTGATCCGGCCTCTCGGCGTGGCGGCTGCCACGCTCGCCCTCGCCCTGTCCGTCTCCGCGTGCCAGAATGCCGGTCCGCCGGCGCAGACCCTGCCGCAGATCAGCTTTGCCGACCGCGCGCCGTTCCGGCTCAACGTCGCCCAGATCGAGATCGTGTGGGAATACCAGCCCCCCGGGCAGTATCCCAACGTCGATCAGGTGATGCAGGTGGCCCCGGGCAGCGCGATCGAGCGCTGGGCCCAGGACCGGCTGCGGCCGATCGGGCGGGCCGATAGCGGCTCGGCCCGGGTGGTGATCCGCGACGGCAGCGTGGTCGAGGTGCCGCTGCGGGTCGATCGCGGCTTCTCCGGCGCGTTCAAGACCGAGCAGGAATTGCGCTACGACGCCAATCTCAAGGTGTCGATCGAGATCCAGGACGCCCGGCACATGACCGTCGCCGACGTCACCGCCACCGCCCAGCGTTCGCGCAGCGTGCCGGAGGGTCTGTCGGTCAACCAGCGCGACAAGGTGCTGTACGAGATCACCGACGATCTGTCGCACGAGATCGACCGCCAGCTCGACCAGTTGATCCGCGATTATTTCGGCCGCTGGCTGGTGCGCTGATCGCGTCGGCCTCCCCCGGTCCGGGGGGGCAGAAATGCGTTTTGCGCATGACAGATATGCGCTAACATCGCGGTGGCGTGTCCGTCACGGCACCCCACATCTCGGGTAACGACGCCGGCTTCCCCTTTCCCCCAGGGGCGCCGGCCCGGGCGGGGCTCCCCCCCCCCCCTCCGCCTCGCCCGACGCTCCGAGGTCCGTGGAGCAAGGCGCCCGGCTTCCCCCGGCCGGGCGCCGGTCCCGTCTGGGCTCACCCCTTGATCAAGCATCAAAAAAAGCCCGGAGCGGGGGTGGATTCGCCGCCGACTCTGTGCAATATGGTCACCGCCCCGTCCCGGACCCTGTGGAGGATTCCCATGACTGTTCGCGTTGCCATCAACGGCTTCGGCCGCATCGGCCGGCTGGTGCTGCGCGCCATCGTTGAATCGCGTCGTACCGACATCGAAGTGGTCGCCATCAACGACCTGGGCTCCGCCGAGGCCAATGCCCACCTGCTGAAGTACGATTCGGTCCATGGCGTGCTGCCGTTCCCGGTCAGCGCGACCCCCGAGGCGATCACCGTCAACGGCAAGGCGATCAAGGTGCTGGCCGAGCGCGACCCGGCCCAGCTGCCGTGGAAGGACCTCGGCATCGACGTCGCCCTCGAATGCACCGGCCTGTTCACCAAGCGCGACAAGGCCGCCGCCCATCTGACCGCCGGCGCCAAGCGGGTGCTGGTGTCGGCCCCGGCCGACGGCGCCGACCTGACCGTGGTCTACGGCGTCAACCATCACAAGCTGACCGCCGAGCATCTGGTGGTGTCGAACGGCTCCTGCACCACCAACTGCCTCGCCCCGGTGGTCCAGGTGCTGCATCAGCTCGCCGGGATCAAGCACGGCTTCATGACCACCGTCCACGCCTTCACCGGCGACCAGCGCACCGTCGATACCCTGCACAAGGATCTGCGCCGCGCCCGTGCCGCCTCGCAGTCGATCATCCCGACCTCGACCGGCGCCGCCAAGGCGATCGGGCTGGTGCTGCCGGAACTGGCCGGCAAGCTCGACGGCGTCTCGGTCCGCGTCCCCACCCCCAACGTGTCGATGATCGACCTCAAGGTCGTCACCGAGCGGGCGGTGACCAAGGAAGAGATCAATCAGGCGATGGTCGCCGCCGCCGAAGGCCCGCTCAAGGGCGTGCTCGGCACCGAGGCGGGCGAACTGGTCAGCATCGACTTCAACCACAACCCCAATTCCTCGACCTTCGACCTGACCCAGACCAAGGTGATCGACGGCACCCTGGTCCGCATCCTGTCCTGGTACGACAACGAGTGGGGTTTCTCCAACCGCATGGCCGACACCGCCGTCGCCATCGCCAAGCTGATCTGAGCGGCCAGTAGGGGGGCCTCGCCATGTTCCGGACCATCGACAGCTTCAATGTTCGCGGCAAGCGCGTGCTGGTGCGCGCCGATCTCAACGTGCCGGCGGCCGACGGGGTGGTGACCGACACCACCCGGATCGAGCGCTCGGCCGCGACCCTGATCGATCTGGCCCGGCGGGGCGCCCGGGTGATCCTCGTCAGCCATTTCGGCCGCCCCAAGGCGGCCGATCCGGCCTTCTCGCTGAAACTGCTGGTCGAGCCGCTGTCGCAGGCGCTCGGCCAGCCGGTGCGCTGGGTCGATGACTGCATCGGCCGGGCCACCCAGCGGGCGGTCGCCAGCCTGCGCGACGGCGAGGTCGCCCTGCTCGAGAACCTGCGCTTCTATCCGGGGGAGGAGGCCAACGACCCGGCCTTCGCCCGCGAGCTGGCGGCGCTGGCCGATCTTTATGTCGATGACGCCTTCTCCTGTTCCCACCGCGCCCATGCCTCGATCGAGGCGGTGGCGCATCTGCTGCCGTCGGCGGCCGGCCGGCTGATGCAGGCCGAGCTGGAGGCGCTCGGCAAGGCGCTGGAGAAGCCGGAAAAGCCGGTGGCGGCGATCGTCGGCGGCTCGAAGATCTCGACCAAGCTCGACCTGCTCGGCAATCTGGTCGCCAAGGTCGATTACCTGATCATCGGCGGCGGGATGGCCAACACCTTCCTGTTCGCCGAGGGCAAGCCGGTCGGCGCCTCGCTGTGCGAGCGCGATCTGGCCGACACCGCCCGCGCCATCCTGGAGAAGGCCCGCGCCGCCCAGTGCCATGTCGTCCTGCCGGTCGATGTGGTGGTGGCCGACAAGCTGGCTCCCGGCGCCGAGACCGAGGTGGTCGGCATCGACGCCGTGCCCGAGGGCAAGATGATCCTCGATGCCGGTCCGGCCTCGGCCGAGACCATCATCGACCGCCTCGGCGGCTGCAACACCCTGGTGTGGAACGGCCCGCTCGGCGCGTTCGAGGTGGCGCCGTTCGACGCCGCCACCAACGCCGTCGCCCGCTGGGTGGCGGAACGCACCGGCCAGGGCCGGCTGCTCAGCGTGGCCGGCGGCGGCGACACCGTCTCGGCGCTGGACAAGGCCGGGGTGGTGGATCAGCTGTCCTACGTCTCGACCGCCGGCGGCGCCTTCCTCGAATGGCTGGAAGGCAAGACCCTGCCCGGCGTCGCCGCCCTGGGCGGCGCCGCCTGAGACGCGGGCTCCGCCCGCACCCGCCAAGGGCCGCAAGGCCCTTGGATCCCCTTGATGGCGGGGCGCGGAAAAGACTAAGGAATGGGTTCCAAGGGCCTTCGGCCCTTGGCGGGGGCGGGCAGAGCCCGCGAAATCCCCGATAGCGGGCAGGGTTGTTCATGAAGGTCCATTTCATCGGTGCCGGGCCGGGAGCCCCTGATCTGATCACCGTGCGCGGCCTCGCCCTGATCCGCCGCTGCCCGGTGGTGCTGTATGCCGGCTCGCTGGTGCCGGCCGAGGTGATCGCCGAGGCCTCGCCCGCGGCGCGGGTGGTCGATACCGCGTTGATGGACCTCGACCAGATCGCCGCCGAGTTCGTCGCCGCCCGCGATGCCGGCCATGACGTCGCCCGGCTGCATTCCGGCGACCTGTCGATCTACAGCGCGCTCGGCGAGCAGATGCGCCGGCTCGACCAGCTCGGGATCGAATACGACGTCACCCCGGGGGTGCCGGCCTTCGCCGCCACCGCCGCCGCCCTGGCGGCCGAGCTGACCCTGCCCGGGATCAGCCAGACCCTGGTGCTGACCCGCACCACCGGCCGGGCGACGCCGATGCCCTATGGCGAGGATCTCGCCACCCTCGGCGCCAGCGGGGCGACGCTGGCGATCCATCTGTCGGTCCACAACGTCGCCCACATCGTCCAGGAACTGACCCCGCTCTACGGCGCCGACTGCCCGGTGGTGGTGGCGTTCCGGGTCGGCTGGCCCGATCAGCGCCTGGTGCGGGGCTGCCTTGCCGACATCGAGGGCAAGGTCGCCGCCGCCGGCCTGACCCGCACCGCGCTGATCCTGGTCGGACGGGTGCTGGAGGCCAAGGAATTCAGCGAATCCTGCCTGTATTCCCGCGGTCACGGCCGCACCGCCGAGTCGCTGGCGTGACCCCTGCGGCCGCCGTGCGGACACGACACTTTCGCTTGTGCCGGATCGTCGGTTGTGCTTAACCCCTGCTCATCCTGTCAGACCGCAACGGCGCGATGCCCTGCGGCCTTTCGCGCAAAAAGGAAACACCGCCCATGAACAAGCTGTCCGCGCGCGGTCAGGCGTTGGTCCTGGCTTTCGGCCTGGCCGCCGCCCC
This sequence comes from Phaeospirillum tilakii, assembly GCF_042683125.1. Lineage (NCBI taxonomy): Bacteria > Pseudomonadati > Pseudomonadota > Alphaproteobacteria > Rhodospirillales > Rhodospirillaceae > Phaeospirillum > Phaeospirillum tilakii. The sequence goes on along the minus strand of NZ_JBHUIY010000003.1, from coordinate 76,410 downwards.
CGCCTTTGCCGCCGACAAGAACACGGTGGTTGCCGTGGTCAACGGGAGCGAAGTGCATCTGTCGCAGATGGAAGAACTCGCCCGTCAGTTGCCGCCGGCGCTGGGCCAGCCTCCCTACGACGCGCTGCTTGAGGTCGCGATCAACAACGAATTGGTCTATCAGCAGGCCAAGAAGGAAAAGCTCGAGACCGATCCCGAGGTCAAGGCGGCGCTGAAGCAGGCGGAAACCACCCTGATGCGCCAGGCCTGGATGGCCCACCGCGTCCGCGCCGCGGTCAGCGACGATGCGATCCGCGCCCGCTATGACGAGCTGGCCAAGGCCTTCGTTCCGGCCGAGGAAGTCCACGCCCGCCATATCCTGGTCGACAGCGAGGATGCCGCCAAGGCGGTGATCGCCGAACTGAACAAGGGCGCCGACTTCGCCGAGCTGGCCCGCACCCGCACCAAGGATCCGTCCGGCACCCAGACCGGCGGCGATCTCGGCTACTTCACCCAGAAGGACATGGTGCCGGAATTCGCCGCCGCCGCCTTCGCCCTCCAGCCCGGCCAGGTCTCCAAGACCCCGGTCAAGACCCAGTTCGGCTGGCACGTGATCAAGGTCGAGGACCGCCGCATGTCCCAGCTGCCGCCGTTCGAGCAGGCCAAGGGCCGGATCGGCCAGCAGCTGGCCGAGCAGGTCGCCCAGCAGACCCTGACCGATCTGCGCGAGAAGGCCAAGGTCAAGCGCTTCGGGCCGGACGGCGCGGCGCTGCCGGACAAGCCGGCCCAGGCGCCGCAGCAGTAATCAGGCTGCCGCCCGGATGTTTCCCCCCCTCCCGGCCCGGCCGGGAGGGGTTTTTGATGCCCGCGACGCGGGATCACGCGTCGGCGATGTAGAAGGCGCTGATCCAGCCGACGGTGAAGCCCCATTTCGCCACCCGGGCGCGCTGGATCACCACCCCGTCGGGCTGGAGGAACATCCAGTCCTCGACCTCGGCCCGCTGCGGCAGCAACCCCAGCAGCCGCCGCCGCACCGCGTAGGTCAGTTTGAGGGTGTTGCCGGAACTGGCCCCGGTCGCCTCGCCGATCACGTCGTTGGCGGTGCCGACATAGCGGCCGTCGGGCTGGCGGTGGAACGACCACACCCGCTGATGGCTGCTGCCGTCCTCGAAGGTGATGGTCTGGTCGATTTGCAGGGTGGTGTCGAAAAACTGCCCGGTCGAATCGATGCTGAACTGCCGGCGCACCCGGCCGAAGCGGTCCTCGAACAGGCCCCAGCCGCGCAGATGGCCGGAAAAATAGCGTTCCAGCGCCAATTCGGTCTCGGCCCCGGCGAAATCGCCCGGCCGCATCCGGAACAGCCGGCGCAGCAGAAATGCCGCGACCGCCAGCACCAGCAGCGAAAACACGATCGTCATCTGTCGGTCCCCCCGTTACGGCCGCCCGCGTTCCCCCGCGGAGGCGGCCGTCCCCATCGTGCCGGGCCGGCCGGCCCGGCGGCAAGAGGCGATTGGGAGGGGGCGGGCGGCCTATTCGCCGCGATTGGCCAGGGAGAGGAACTCGCGGCGCAGGGCGGGATCGGTGCGGAAGGCGCCGATCATCCGGCTGGTGACCATCGACACCCCGGATTTGTGGACGCCCCGGGTGGTCATGCATTGGTGGGCGGCGTCGATCACCACCGCCACCCCCTTGGGCTGGAGCACCTCCTCGATCGCGTTGGCGATCTGGGCGGTCAGCTTTTCCTGGATCTGGAGCCGTTTGGCGAAGATCTCGACCACCCGGGCCAGCTTCGAGATCCCCACCACCCGGCGGTCGGGCAGATAGGCGACGTGGGCGACGCCGAGGATCGGCACCATGTGGTGCTCGCAGTGGGATTCGAGCCGGATCCCGCGCAGCATCACCATTTCGTCATAGCCGTCGGTCTCCTCGAAGGTGCGGGTCAGCACCTCGACCGGGTCCTGATCGTAGCCGGCGAAGAATTCCTCATAGGCCCGCGCCACCCGCGCCGGGGTGTCGATCAGGCCCTCGCGCTCGGGATCGTCGCCGGCCCAGCGGATCAGGGTGCGCACCGCCGCCTCGGCCTCGGCGCGGCTGGGGCGGGAGGCGCTCCAGGACGGGTCGGGACGGAAAGGGACGCTGGGAGCATTCATGGCCGGAACTCCTTGGCTCGAGAGAAGGGGGGTCGCACGAGACACGCTCAACCTTTGGGAAGGTAGGCAAGGGGAAGGGGGAGCGCCAGGGGGCGGGGAGGTTAAAATAAGAATAAATTGGGTTATGCCGCCGTTTTCTATGGCTAAGGTATAGGTTGGCGAGGGTTCCGTTTCGTTGACTCCGCTTTTTCGCGGAGTATGGTTTGCCGTTCGCGCCGACCGCAGCCAAGGAGTTCCGCCGATGTCCCCCCACGCCCTCGCCCAGACCATCGATGCCGCCTGGGAGGCGCGCGACACCATCACCCCGGCCACGGTCGGCGCGGTGCGCGACGCGGTCGAGGCGGCGCTGGCCGGGCTCGACGACGGCTCGTTCCGCGTCGCCGAGAAGATCGATGGCGCCTGGGCGGTGCATCAGTGGCTGAAGAAGGCGGTGCTGCTGTCGTTCCGCCTGACCGAGACCGCGCCGATCCCCGGCGCGCCCGGCGGCAGCGCCTGGTTCGACAAGGTGCCGACCAAGTTCGAGGGCTGGGACGAGGCGCGCTTCCGCGCCGCCGGCTTCCGCGCCGTGCCGGGCGCAGTGGTGCGCCGCTCGGCCTACATCGCCCCCGGGGTGGTGCTGATGCCGTCCTTCGTCAATCTCGGCGCCCGGGTCGAGTCGGGGACGATGGTCGATACCTGGGCCACCGTCGGTTCCTGTGCCCAGATCGGCCGCAACGTCCATCTGTCGGGCGGGGCGGGGATCGGCGGGGTGCTGGAGCCGCTCCAGGCCGGGCCGGTGATCATCGAGGATGATTGCTTCATCGGCGCCCGCGCCGAGGTGGCGGAAGGGGTGATCGTCGAGACCGGGGCGGTGCTGTCGATGGGGGTCTATCTCGGCGCCTCGACCAAGATCATCGATCGCGAGACCGGCGCGGTGTATGTCGGCCGGGTGCCGGCCTATTCGGTGGTGGTGCCGGGCAGCCTGCCGGGCAAGCCGCTGCCGGACGGCACCCCGGGCCCGTCGCTCTATTGCGCGGTGATCGTCAAGAAGGTCGATGCCAAGACCCGGTCGAAGGTGTCGATCAACGAACTGTTGCGCGATTGAGCCCGGCCACCGATCCGCTGGCGCTCGCCCGCGCCCTGATCCGCCGCCCCAGCGTCACCCCCGAGGACGCCGGGGCGATCGATCTGCTGATCGAGACCCTGACCCCGCTCGGCTTCGTCTGCCACGAGATCCGCTCGGCCAGCGGCGGGCCGGAGATCCGCAACCTCTATGCCCGGCGCGGCGAGGCCGGCCCCAATTTCTGCTTCGCCGGCCATACCGACGTGGTCCCGCCCGGTTCGGGCTGGAGCGTCGATCCCTTCGCCGCCGAGCTGCGGGATGGACGGCTGTTCGGGCGCGGCGCCGCCGACATGAAGGGCGGCATCGCCTGCTTCGTCGCCGCGGTGGCCCGGCTGCTGGCCGAGGGCGCGCCGCACGGCTCGATCTCGCTGCTGATCACCGGCGACGAGGAGGGGCCGGCGGTCGATGGCACGGTCAAGGTGCTGGAGTGGCTGGCGGCGCGCGAGGAAAAGCTCGACGCCTGTCTGGTCGGCGAGCCGACCAACCCCCGCCGCCTGGGCGAGATGATCAAGATCGGCCGGCGCGGCAGCCTCAACGCCCGCCTGCGCGTGCTCGGCACCCAGGGCCACGCCGCCTATCCCGATCTGGCCGACAACCCGATCCCCCGCCTGATCGACCTGCTGCGGCGGCTGACCGCCCATCCGCTCGACGACGGCACCGACCATTTCCAGCCCTCGACCCTGACGCTGACCACGGTCGATGTCGGCAATCCGGCCACCAACGTGATCCCGGCCGAGGCGCGCGCCGCCTTCAACATCCGTTTCAACGACCGCCACAGCGGCGCCTCGCTGAAGGCCTGGATCGAGCAGAGCGTCGCCGCCGCCGATCTCGGCCGGGTCGAGATCGAGGTCGCGGTGTCGGGCGAGCCGTTCCTGACTCCGCCCGGGGCGCTGTCGGACCGCCTCGTCGCGGCGATCCAGGCCGAGACCGGGCTGCTGCCGGACCTGTCGACCAGCGGCGGCACCTCGGACGCCCGCTTCATCCATGCCCTTTGCCCGGTGGTCGAGTTCGGTCTGGTCGGCCAGACCATCCACAAGGCCGACGAGAACGTCGCCGTCGCCGACCTGGACCGGCTGACCGCGATCTACCACCGCCTGCTGGCCGGCTGGGTCGGGCGATGATCGGCCTCGCCGAGATCGCCCGGTCGATCTACGGCGGTTGGCGCCTCGCCCGCGGCGATGCCGGCGGGCTGGATTGGTTCACCCTGTCGGCCGGCGGGGTGTGGCGCTCGTTCTGGGGGCCGGTGCTGGTGCTGCCCGGGGTGCTGCTGGTGCAGGGGCTCGACGGCGCCTTCGACGCGGGGTCGCTGCGGCCGCTGGTGACGCAGATCATCGCCTTCGTGATCGGCTGCACCGCCTTTCCGCTGCTGGTGGCGCAGATCACCGAGGAGATCGGGCGCGGCCCGCTGTTCTGCCGCTATCTGGTCGCCTACAATTGGAGCGCGGTGATCCAGCTCGCCGCCTTGCTGCCGGTGGCGCTGCTGGCCTGGGCGGTGCCGGGGCCGCTGCCGTCGCTGCTCAACCTCGTCGTCACCATCGCCCTGCTGTTCTATCAGACCTATGTCGCCCGGGTGGCGCTGGCGGTCAACGGCCTGACCGCCTCGCTGCTGGTGGTGCTCGATCTGCTGCTCGGCACCCTGATCCAGGGCGTCGCCGACCGGATCGGCGGCTGAGTCCCGCCGCCGGCGATTCCGCCGCCGCCGCAAACCGGCTAGACTGACCGCTCGACCCGATTCGTGCCGGAGCGGGGGATGCGCCCGGAGGATATTCGCAGTCCATCCTATTTCCGCCGCCAGCTGATCTTTCGGCTGGTGCTGGTCGGGCTGGCGGCCTCGCTGCTGGCCGGGGCGGCGCTGTTCGTGATCGAAAGCGGCTGGATCGAGCGGGTCTGCGCCAATCTGGCCGCGCTGGAGGCGCGCAATTTCGCCCGGGTGCTGGTGGCCGACACCGATGGTCCGGCCCGCGACGCCGCCCTGCGCGCGGCGATCCACCAATCGCTGGCCAGCAGCCGGGGCGGCTTCGTCCAGGTCGAGATCCGCCACGGCCCGGCCGGCGCGGTGATCGCCCGCGCCGCCGCGCCGCCGTTCGCCGAGGCGATCGGCCGGTTCGAACGCTGCGAGGGCCAGCATTCCCAGTTCGGCGCCGACCGCTGCAATCGCCAATTGATCGGCGATTCGGTGTTCGTCCGCTTCGACGAGCCGATCCTCGACGGCGACGGGCGCGAACTGGGCCGCTTCGCCGGGCTGTTCCGGGTGGCGCCGCAGACCCTCCAGGCGATCCGGCTCGACAACGTCACCCTGTTCGCCATCACCATCGGCGCGGTGCTGCTGACCGCGCTGGCGCTCTATCCGCTGCTGGCGGCGTTGCAGGGGCGGGTGGTGGCCGAGGCGCGCCACCTGCTGCGGGCCAACCTCGACACCCTCAAGCTGCTGGGCAGCGCGGTGGCCAAGCGCGATTACGGCACCCGCACCCACAATTTCCGCGTCACCCTCTACGCCGTCCGGCTGGCCGAGGCGCTCGGGCTGGCCCCGGCGGCGATCCGCAGCCTGATCAAGGGGGCGCTGCTGCACGATGTCGGCAAGATCGCGGTGCGTGACGCGGTGCTGCTGAAGCCGGGCAAGCTCGACCCGGCCGAGTTCGAGGAGATGAAGGGCCATGTCGCCCACGGCCTCGACATCATCGCCGCCAGCACCTGGCTGCGCGACGCCGCCACCGTGGTCGGCGGCCACCATGAATGGCTCGACGGCAGCGGCTATCCCCACGGCGCCGCCGGCAGCGAGGTGCCGCTGGCGGCGCGGATCTTCGCCATCGTCGATGTGTTCGACGCCCTGACCAGCGTTCGCCCCTACAAGCCGGCCCTGCCGCTCGACGCCGCCCTCGCCCTGCTGGAGCAGGGGCGCGGCAGCCATTTCGATCCCGAGCTGCTCGGTCGCTTCGCCGCCATCGCGCCCGAGCTGCATCGGACCCTCAGCCAGAGCGACGAGGCGGGGATCGAGGCGATGACCGACCGCGTTCTCGCCCATTATTTCCGCCTCGCGGCGGAATGAACGTGGGCGCTGCCCACGCCCGCCAAGGGCCGTGGGCCCTTGGATCCCCTCGATCATCAAAGGGTTCCAAGGGCCCTCGGCCCTTGGCGGGTGCGGGCAGAGCCCGCGTCTCACTTGCCTAATTCATTCGAATGGATTAATTTGAAGGGATGAAACGGACTCAAACCAGTTCCCCTGCCGCCGAGCGCGGCGACACCACCCGCCACAAGCTGTTGCTGGCGGCGATCGAAGTGTTCGGCCGGCTCGGCTATGACGGCGCCACCACCCGGGCGCTGGCGGTGGCGGCCGGGGTCAATCTCCAGGCCATTCCCTATCATTTCGGTGGCAAGGAGGGGCTGTATCAGGCGGTGGTGGCCCATATCGCCGACCACATCGCCGCGCGGATGGGGCCGCTGCGGCTGCGTCTCGCCGCCCGCTTCGCCGCCGAGGCGCACGGCCAGCCGATCATCGCCGACGAGGCGCGGGTGCTGCTGGTCGATCTGCTGCGGACCCTGGCCGAATTCCTGATCCGGCCCGAGATGGAAAGCTGGGCCCGGGTGGTGATCCGCGAGCAGATGGAGCCGAGCCCGGCGTTCGACTATCTGTTCCGGGTCGGGATGGAGCCGCAATTCGCCGCCGCCCGCCTGCTGGTCGGCCGGGTGGCCGGGCTCGATCCGGCCAACGAATGGGTCGGGGTGCGCACCTTCGGCCTGATCGGCGGGGTGCTGATGTTCCGCACCGCCCATGGCGCGGTGCTGCGCGGGATGGGCTGGGAGACGATGGGGCCGGAGCAGATCGCGCTGATCCGCCGGCTGGTCGAAGAGCTGGTGGCCGGGCTGCCGGCGGCAGGGGAGGCGACGCGATGATCCGTCGGGCGCTGGTTGTCCGTTCCCTCGCCGTCCTGCTGCTGGCGGGCGGACTGGCTTTCGCCGGCTGGCGGGCCGATCTGCCGGCCCGGCTGGCCGGGCGTTCCCCCGCCCCGGCCGAACTGACCCTCTACGGCAATGTCGATATCCGTCAGGCCCAGCTCGGCTTTCGGGTCGGCGGCCGCATCGCCGCGCTGCTGGTCGATGAAGGCGACCGGGTGGCGCCGGACCAGCCGCTGGCCCGGCTCGATCCCCAGCCGCTGCGCGACCGGGTCGCCGCCGCGCTCGCCCGCGCCGCCGAGGCCGAGGCCAGCCTGACCCGGCTGGTGGCCGGCCCGCGCCCGGCCGAGATCGCCGCCGGCCGCGCCGCCCATGCCGAGCGGCTGGCCGACCTGCGCAACGCCGAGCTGGCGCTGGAGCGCGCCCGCGCCCTGCGCCACAGCGGCACCATCGCCCAGGCCGCGCTCGATCAGGCCGAGGCCAATCGCGGCATGGCCGCCGCCCGCGCCGCCTCGGCGCGCGAAAACCTCCGCCTGCTCGAACAGGGCACCCGCGCCGAGGAGATCGCCGCCGGCCGCGCCGCCGCCGCCGCCGCCCAGGCCGAGCTGGCCGCCGCCCGCACCGATCTCGCCGATGCCGACCTGCGCGCCCCCGCCGCCGGGGTGGTGCTGTCGCGCCTGCGCGAGCCGGGGGCGATCGTCTCGCCCAGCGATCCGGTGCTGACCCTGTCGCTCGAACGGCCGGTGTGGGTGCGCGCCTATGTCGCCGAAGCCGCGCTTGGCCGGATCCATCCCGGGATGGCCGTCACCGTCACCACCGACGGCGAGCCGGCGCGGCCGCGCCCCGGCACGGTCGGCTTCATCTCGCCGGTGGCCGAATTCACCCCCAAATCGGTCGAAACCCCCGATCTGCGCACCGATCTGGTCTACCGGCTGCGGGTGGTGATCGACCAGCCCGATCCCGGCCTGCGCCAGGGGATGCCGGTGACGGTCCATGTTCCCCCGCCGGCGGTGGAGGCGGGCGATGGCGCCGCCGGCCGCTGAGCCGGCCCCGTCCGCTCCGGCGGTGGCGGTCCGCCTCGACGGGGTGGTCAAACGGTTCGGCCGCGACGGGCCGCCCGCGCTCGCCGGGATCAGCGCCTCCCTGCGCGGCGGCGAGATCACCGGGCTGGTCGGTCCCGACGGCGCCGGCAAGACCACCCTGATCCGGCTGATGACCGGGCTGATGCGGCCCGATGCCGGCAGCATCAGCGTGCTGGGCTGGGACAGCGGGCGCGACGCGGGGCGGATCCAGGCCGAGATCGGCTACATGCCGCAGCGTTTCGGCCTCTACGAGGATCTGACCGTCGCCGAGAACCTGCGCCTCTATGCCGAGTTGCGCGGGCTCGATCCGGCCGAGCGCACCGCCACCTTCGACCGCCTGCTCGGCTTCACCGACCTCGCCCGCTTCACCGGCCGGCTCGCCGGGCGCCTGTCGGGCGGGATGAAGCAGAAGCTCGGTCTCGCCTGTGCCCTGCTGAAGACGCCGCGCCTGCTGCTGCTCGACGAGCCCGGGGTCGGGGTCGATCCGATCTCGCGCCGCGACCTGTGGGCGATGGTCGAGCATCTCGTCGCCGAGGGGATCGGGGTGGTGTGGTCCACCGCCTATCTCGACGAGGCCGAGGCCTGCCGCTCGGTGCTGCTGCTCGATCGCGGCCGGCTGCTGCATGCCGGGCCGCCGGGCGACCTGACCGGCCGGGTCGCCGGCCGGGTGGCGCGGCTGGTCGGCAGCGCCGGGCGGCGGCGGCGGGTGCTGGCCGAGGCGCTCGACGATCCGGCGGTGATCGACGGGGTGATCCAGGGCGAGGCGATCCGGCTGGTCACCGCCGCCGGGGCCGCCCCCGCCGCCGCCACCCTGGCCGGCGGCCGGCTGGAGCCGACGCCACCCCGCTTCGAGGACGCCTATGTCGATCTGCTCGGCGGCGGCCCCGGCGGCCGCTCCGCCTTGGTCGATTCGGCCCGGCCGCCGTCGCCGCCGGCCGGCGGCGGCGCCGACCGGCCGGTGATCGAGGCCTGCGGCCTGACCAAATGTTTCGGCGACTTCACCGCCGCCCGCGACATCAGCTTCGCCATCCCGCGTGGCGAGATCTTCGGCCTGCTCGGTCCCAACGGCGCCGGCAAATCGACCACCTTCCGCATGCTGTGCGGCCTGCTGCGCCCGAGCGCGGGCGAGGGGCGGGTGGCCGGGCGCGACCTGCGGCGCGAGCGGGCCGAGGCGCGGCGCCATCTCGGCTACATGGCCCAGAAATTCTCGCTCTACGGCGATCTCAGCGTCGGCCAGAATCTCGATTTCTTCGCCGGGGTCTACGGGCTGGGCCGGGAGCGGCGGCGCGAGCGGATCGCCCTGATGACCGAGATCTTCGACCTCGGCGCCCATCGCCGCCAGTCGGCCAGGGATCTGCCGCTCGGGCTCAAGCAGCGCCTCGCCCTGGCCTGCGCGGTGATGCACGAGCCGGCGGCCCTGTTCCTCGACGAGCCGACCTCGGGGGTCGATCCGATCACCCGGCGCGAATTCTGGACCCACATCAACGCCCTGGTCGAGACCGGGGTCACCGTGCTGGTCACCACCCATTTCATGGACGAGGCGGAATATTGCGACCGCATCGCCCTGATCGATCGCGGCCGGGTGCTGGCGCTGGGGCCGCCCGACACGCTGAAGGCCCGCGCGGTGCCGGCCGGGGCGGCGCTGCCGACGATGGAGGAGGCCTTCATCGCCCTGATCCGCGCCGGCGAGGCCCCAGCGGTGGAGACGGCGTCATGAGCCCCGCCGCCGCCCGGCTGCGCCGGCTCGCCGCCCTGATCGTCAAGGAAAGCCGGCAGGTGCTGCGCGACCCCAGCAGCATCCTGATCGCCTTCATCCTGCCGGTGGTGCTGCTGCTGCTGACCGGCTTCGCCATCTCGCTCGACGCCAGCCGCACCCGGCTCGGGCTGGTGGTGGAATATCCCACCCCGCTGGCGCGCGACCTTGCCGCCAGCTTCCACGCCTCGCGCTATTTCGCGGTGCGCGAGGGGCGCGACCGCCGCGAGCTGGAACAGGACCTCGTGCTGGGCCGGCTGCGCGGGCTGGTGGTGATCCCGGCCTTGCTGCCGGCCGACCTCGCCGCCGGGCGGGCGCCGAAGGTCCAGGTGATCGCCGACGGGGTCGATCCCAACACCGCCAATTTCGTCCGCAATTACGTCCAGGCCACCCTGGCCACCTGGGCGGCGCGGCAGGCGGCCGAGCGCGGCGGCGGGGCGGCGATCAGCCTTCATCCCCATTTCTGGTTCAATCCCGAACTGCAAAGCCGCAATTTCCTGGTGCCGGGGGCGATCGCGATCGTGATGACCCTGGTCGGCACCCTGCTGACCTCGCTGGTGATCGCGCGGGAATGGGAACGCGGCACGATGGAGGCGATGATGGCGACGCCGCTCTCCACCGCCGAATTGCTGATCGGCAAGCTGCTGCCCTATTTCCTGCTTGGGCTGGGGGCGATGACGATCTGTCTGGTGCTGGCGCTGACGGTGTTCGCGGTGCCGTTCCGGGGCTCGCTCGGCGCGCTCTACGCCCTGTCGGCCTGCTTCCTGATGCCGGCCTTGGGGCAGGGGCTGCTGATCTCGGCGGTGACCCGCAACCAGTTCCTCGCCTCCCAGCTTGCCCTGATCAGCGGCTTCCTGCCCGCCTTCCTGCTGTCGGGCTTTCTCTACGAGATCGGCTCGATGCCGCAACCGATCCAGTGGTTCACCGCGATCGTGCCGGCGCGCTACCTGATCCCGTCGTTGCAGACGGTGTTCCTGACCGGCGACCTCTGGCCGATGTTCCTGCCGGCGATGGGGATGATGCTGCTGATCGGCACGGTGTTCTTCGCCATCGCCCTGCGCCGCACCCGCAAAAGGATCGACTGACGATGTGGAGCCGGATCCGCGCCCTGGTGATCAAGGAATTGCTGGCGGTGCTGCGCGACCCGCGCGGGCGGATGATCCTGATCGTGCCGCCCTTGGTGCAGCTGGTGGTGTTCTCGCTCGCCGCCACCCTCGAGGTCACCAACGTCGATCTCGGCCTGCTCAACCGCGACGGCGGGCGGTGGGGGGCGGAACTGACCCAGCGCCTCGCCGCCGCCCCGGCGGTGCGCGGCCTGCACCCGCTGCACGATCCGGCCGAGCTGCGCGCGGCAATCGATCGCCAATGGGTGCTGGCGGCGGTCGAGATCGGCCCGACCTTCTCGCGCGATCTCGAGGCCGGCCGGCCGGCCGACCTCCAGATCATCCTCGACGGGCGCCGCTCCAATGCCAGCCAGATCGTCGCCGGCTATGTCGAGCAGATCGTGCGCGAGCTGGCCGCCGAAAGCCCGGCCGGGCGGCGGGCGGCGCCGCTGACGGTGGGGGCGGAGACGCGGACCTGGTTCAACCCCAACCTGATCTATCCCTGGTTCATGGTCCCCAGTCTGGTCGGGGTGATCGCGATGCTGATGGGGCTGACGGTCACCGCCCTGTCGGTGGCGCGCGAGCGCGAACTCGGTACCTTCGACCAATTGCTGGTGTCGCCGCTGCGCACCCACGAGATCCTGCTGGGCAAGGTGATCCCGCCGCTGCTGATCGGGCTGGTCCACATGACCCTGTTCATCCTCGCCGCGGTGCTGGTGTTCGGGGTGCCGCTGCGCGGCTCCTTGCCGCTGCTCTATGCCAGCGGTCTGGTGTTCCTCGCCGCGGTGATCGGGGTCGGGCTGTTCATCTCGGCGCTGTCGGCGACCCAGCAGCAGGCGATTCTCGGCGCCTTCCTGTTCATGGTGCCGGCGATGCTGCTGTCGGGTTTCGCCACCCCGATCGAGAACATGCCGGACTGGTTGCAGCCGCTGACCCTGCTCGACCCGATGCGCTATTTCCTGGTGGTGGTGAAGGGGATCTTCCTCAAGGACCTGCCGGCGGCCGAGGTGCTGGCCCAGACCCTGCCGCTCGGGCTGATCGCGCTGGTCACGCTCGCCGCCGCCGCGTGGCTGTTCCGCCGCCGGCTGGAATAGCCCCGACGCGGGCGCCGCCCCCACCCGCCAAGGGCCGCAAGGCCCCCGGGCTCCAGCGACGCTCGGGCGGGGCCGGCCGCGTTCAGGCCCGGCGCGGGCAGGGGGGAGACGCTCTGTCCCGGCAGTTCGAGCCAGCGGAAGGACTCGGGGTGACGGTAGACGACGATCAGATAGACGGTGGTGGCTCCCAGCACCAACAGGCCGATCATCAGGCCCAACAGATCCTGAACCGACATGACGCCCTCCCGCTTCCGGGGATCGACCCGTTGTTCGACGCTGGCGGGCATTGTCCCGCCTCCGGCCGTCAAGGTTCGAGAGGGATCGCGATCAAGCGGCGCTTATGGCCGCCTAACGCCGCCCGCCTGCCCCCAGACGCGAACCCCCCGCACCAGGGGGGAGGTGCGGGGGGCTCTGGAGGGAGACTTTCTGAGTGGCTGAGGCTCAAAAGCTTATGGGGAGAGGATGCCACCGCCTGGCTTACCGCAGGGTGGCGGGCGGGTGATCTTTTTGTAATGGTTCAAAGATAACGCGCCTCGGCCCGGATCAGCGTCACCAGGCGGAATGACCGTAAATTCAGACGGTGCTTTCCCGGGAGGGGGATCCTGCCGCCGTTTTCGGGATAAAATGCCCGGCCGATATCGATCCCCCCGCCTCGCGCGAAGGCATGGACGCGCCCCACCCTTGCCGGGCTGCCGCAGGAAGGACTTGGTCTCATGACGCTGACAACGGAGCAGTTGCGCCACACGCTCACCACCGTGCTTGGCTTGGCGGCACGGGAGGGCACCCTCAGCTACCGCCTGATCGGCACGGCGGCAGACCTGCTGCGCGGGGTCCCGATCGAGCCCGGCGACGTCGATCTTCTGGCGCGCGCGCGTGCCGATGTCGATGTCTTCGCGCGGGCGCTGGCCGCCCATCGATGCCTGACCCCGCCGAGCTGGATGCCTTGTTGCGGGCAATATTACGCGGCGTTCGAGGTGGACGGCGTCCAGGTCGATGCCAGCACCGTCGAGTCTCCGTCGCAGTCCCCCTGGATCGAGGCCTTCGGCAGCGGTCCCTGGACGCATTTTTCCGAGATCGCCGTTGGTGATGATCGCGTCGCGGTGGTGGCGCCCGAACTGCGGCTGGCAACCGAACTCTACCGCGACCGCAGGGACCGGGCCGAACTCATCGCCCACTGGATGCGCGATCATGGCTGCAACACGTCGCTTCTGAGGAACGCCCTGGCAGCGCGCGGCATCGACGCGGCAACCCAGTCGTCCGTGCTGGCAACCATCGTCGGCTGAGGAAGGGGCGTAATCTTCCAGAGAGGATGCCGTGGCCCGGCGTCCCGCAGCGGGGCTGCCGCCCGACACCGACGACCGGGAAAGGGATCCAAGGGCCTTGCGGCCCTTGGCGGGTCCGGGCGGAGCCCGGGAATCCATTGCCTCAGACGCGAAACCCCCGCACCAAGGGGGGGAGGTGCGGGGGCGGGTCGCTGGAGGGAGACTTTCTGAGTGGCTGAGGCTCAAAAGCTTATGAGGAGAGACTGCCACCGCCCGCCTTACCGCAGGGTGGCGGGCGGGTGATATTTTTGTAATGGTTCAAAAGTGATGCCGGGATCCCGTTACTGCCGCATCTGGGCGAGGAAGGCGGCGAGGCGCTGGTCGAGTTCGCCGGTCTGGCGGGCGAGGTCGCGGATCTCGCCCAGGATCGCCCCGGCGGCGAGGCCGGTGCGTTCGGCCGCCTGGATCACCGAGGCGATGCCGCCGCCGACCTGACCGGTGCCGCTGGCGGCGACCTGGATGTTGCGGCTGATGTCGGCGGTGGCGGCGCCCTGCTGCTCGACCGCGGCGGCGATGCCGGCCGAGGTGGTGTCGATCGCGCCGATCTGGGCGATGATGTCCTCGATCGTCCGCGCCGTCTCCTCGGTGATCGCCTGCATCTGGGTGACCTGTCCGCCGATCTCCTCGGTGGCGCGGCCGGTCTGGTTGGCCAGCCCCTTGACCTCGTTGGCGACCACGGCGAAGCCCTTGCCCGCCTCGCCGGCCCGCGCCGCCTCGATGGTGGCGTTCAGCGCCAGCAGGTTGGTCTGCGCCGCGATGTCGCTGATCAGGGTGACCACCGCGCCGATCCGGCTGGCGGATTCGACCAGCGCGGTCAGGGTGTCGCTGGCCTTGCGCGCCCGCTCGGCGGTGTCGCGCGCCAGCGCGGCCGAGCCCGACACCTGCCGGCTGATTTCGCCGATCGAGGCCGACAATTGCTCGGCGGCGGCGGCGACGCTCTCGACGCTGGTGGTGGCCTGTTCCGAGGCGTGCGCCACCGTGCCGATTGCGGCGCGGGTCTGGTCGGCATTGCCGTTCATCGCCTCGGCGGCGGCGCGCAGGCGTTCGCAGGCGGCGTTGACGCTCTGGGCCAGGGCGCGCACCTCGGTCTCGAACGCCTCGGCGAGGCTGACATAGCCGGTGACGTCCTTCCAGGTCAGGGCGGTGCCGGTGACGGCGCCGTCCTGGTCGCGCAGCAGGGCGACATGGTTCTCGATGGTGACACCGCCCATGGTGAACTTGCCGCTGAAGGGCAGGTGGGCGGGGTCGGTCAGAATCGCCCGCACCCGGGCGGGATCGCGGTGGAAATCGAGCACGCTGCGCCCGACCACCTCGCCGAGGTCGGTTCCGCCGCCGCGCTGCATCCGGGCGAGGATGTCGCGGGCCGCGCGATTGAGGTAGGAAATGGTCAGGTCGGGCCGGCACAGCATCACCGCCGCCGGCTGCTCCTCGACCAGCCGGTTGAGGCGAAAGGCCTCGCCGACCGATTGCCGCACCGCGTCGAGACCGCGCGCCAGCACCCCGATCTCGTCGCCGCGCCCGGTGCCGGGCACCGTGGCGTCGCTCCGGCCCTCGACCACCCCCCGGGTGGCGTCGGTCAGCGCCCGCAGCGGGCGGACGATCTGGCGCGACACCACCAGCCCGGCGGCGCCGATGCCGATCGCGAGCCCCAGCGCCAGCACCGTCAGCAGCCAGCGCAGGTCGCGGTCATATTCGCCATCGACCCGCTGTTCCAGCCGGTTGACCTCGACCGCGTCGGCCGCCGCCAGCGCCTTGATCCGATCGTTGAGGGCGGTGCGCACCTTGCGGTTGGCGTCGTTGTCGCCGAAGACGCGGGCCTCGGCGGTGGAGACCTCGCGGCCGAGCCGGACCAGCTCGGCGCGGAAGCGGATGAACTCGTCGGCCGCCTGCTGCGCCGCCGCGAAATTTTCCTGGCTGCCGGTGTGAACCTTGCGCCATTCCGTCAGGGTGTCGCGCAGGCGGTCGAGGTTCTGCAGCAGCGGCTGCGCGAATTTTTCCGCCGCGGCGGCGTCGCGCGACATGTAGATCCCGCGCGAATCCATCACCACCGCCAGGATCAGGGCGTTGGTCCGTTCCCCCAGCACCGCGCTGCGGGCGGCGCGGGCCATCTCGTCGCTGACCTGACGGTAGGACCGCAGCGAGGCGAGGCCGCTGAGGCCGACCACCAGCGCCGCCAGCGCCAGTGCCCCCATGGCGAGGTGAATCTTGGTCGCGATACGCAACGGGATCATCGGCGCCCTCCCCGACCTGGTTCCGCGCCGCCGGTTGCCGCCGGGGCGCGGGCGGAATCCAGCGCGGCCGCGCCGAACCTGCCCGGGAGATGACTATATCCGAAGTAATAGGTCGGGCACAACCGCCGGCAGAGGGAGCCCGCCGGCGGTTGCGGTCAGTACTTGAAGGCGCGGGCGGAGGCGAAGCCGCGATAGGGCCAGGCCCGGACCACGTGCCACTGGCCGGGCGCGTCGCGGGCGATCAGATAGCTGGCGCCGTCGGGCAGGGCCAGCCCGACCGCCGCCTCCAGCGCCGGGGTGGCGTTGAGGACATAGGCGAAGGCGGCGCGGTCGCCGTCGAGCAGCGGGCGGTAGAGCGATTCGGCCTCGAAATAGGTGATCATCCCGGCGATCTGGACGCCGAAGCCGAGGTAATAGTCGATCTGGTTGGCGAGGCCGACCCGGGGCGGATCGACGTACCAGACCTTGGCCCCCTCCGGCAGCAGGGCGCGCGCCTCGGTGGCGGTGGCGGCGATGTGGGCCTTGACCGGGTTGACGTCGAAGCGCAGCACCGGGATCGCCGCCACCGGTCCGATCACCAGGGCAGCCACCGCCAGCGCGGCGGCGCCTGTGCGCAGCCGGGACGCGGCCGGGCTTTGTCCCCAGCGTCGCCATGCCGCCCCGGCCAGCGCCGCCACCGCCAGCAATTGCAGCGCGCCGAGCTGGGTGTTGTAGCGCCAGAACGATGCCGCCGAGCGCCCCTCATAGCCGAAGAACACCGCGAGGTAGGTCCAGGTCAGGAACAGGGTGAAGCCGAGGAACACCATCCCGAACAGCGGCACCGCCGCCAGCGCCGGGTCGAGGCGGCGGCGCAGCAGGACCAGCCCGGCCGCCACCAGCGCCACCGCCAGCCCGAAATAGCCGGCCTTGTTGGCGGCGACGGTCAGCATCGAGCCCAGCGTCTCGGGCAGGGCGTTCCATTGCCACTGGGCGAAGGCGCCGACCCGCATCTCGCCGCCGCCCAGCATCGCCACCTGATGCTTCCACAGCAGCAGCGCGGCGGCGGCGGCCAGCAGCGGCGGCAGCAGGCGCACCAGCCGGCCCGCCCCGCCCGCGCGCAGGGCCAGCAGGCCGAGGCCGAGCGCCAGCAGGCCGAACAGGGCCAGGGTCGATTGCTTGGTCAGCACCAGCAGCGCGAACGCCAGCGCGGTCTGGAGGGTGAGGCCGCGCCCGGGCCGGTCCTCGGCCAGCACCAGCCGCAAGCCCAGCGCGGCGGCGAAGGCCAGGGTTACCGCGGTGGCGGTTTCGGCGTAATTGGCCAGCACCAGCCGGGGGACGAAGGTCGGCGAGGCCAGCGTCGCCGCCGCCAGGGCGATCACCACCGCGCGGGCGCCGGGGGCGCGGATGGCGGCTCCGGCGGCGGCGCGGCAGGTGTCGATCATCAGCAGGGCCAGCCCGGCCAGCAAGACGAGGTTGAAATGATTGGCGGCGGTTTCGGCCAGGGTTCCGGTCAGCCGTCCGGTCAGCGTGCCGACCAGGGTGCCGGCGGGGGGATAGGCGGGGAACTGGCTGTCCGACAGCGGCAGGCCGGCGCCGGGGAAATGGTCGAACAAGGCAAGGTAGCGCAGGTTGGGCAGCCAGGTGCCGAAATCGTCGCCTTCCGACGGCCGCATCGAGGCGGTCAGCGCCAGCGCCGGCAGCAATGCCAGCAGCAGCCAGCCCAGCCCGCCGCCCAGCGGCATCACCCGGCGGCGGACCAGCAGCACCGCGCCGGCCAGGACGGCGAGGGCGAGCGCCAGCGCCAGCGGGGTCAGCGCCAGCCCGAACAGGGTGCCGCCGACCACCAGCACCGCCACCGCAGCGGCCCAGCCGACCACCAGATCGGCGCTGGCGAGGGCATCGTCGCCACCGGCGGCGACCCGCAGCCCGCCGCCCAGAACCGCCAGCGCCGCCGCCACCGCCAGCAGCGCGGCAAGGCCGGTCAGGTCGGCCGGGGTCGGCACCAGGGCCGGCCCGTTGGTCAGCAGGAAGGCGATGGCGTCTCGGATCACGTCGGTTCCTCGGGTTGGATGGCGCCGGAAGCGGCGCGGCGCCTGTATAGCATGGGCCGCCGGGGCGGCCCGATCAGGAAATCAGGTCGATCTGGCGGTCGCTGAGACTGCCCGGCACGATCGTCACCGGCACCCGCAGCCGGGCGACGGCGCGGCCGGTCAGGGCGGTGACCAGCGGCCCCGGGCCGTTCGGGCCGGGATCGGCCGCCAGCACCAATTGCGAGATCGACGGTTCGTCGGCGATCAGACGCAGCAATTCCTCGCGCGGCTGGCCTTCGCGCACGTAAAGGGTGGGGACGGCGCCGGCCACCGCCTCGACCTCGGCGGCGAAGCGGGTCAGCAGCATCTCGGCCTCGGCCCGGGCCTCGTCGCGCATCAGCGCCCCGATCGCGGCGAATTGCTGGAACTCGGCCGGCTCGATCACCCGCAGCAGCGCCACCCCCCCGCCGGTGGCGGCGGCGCGGCGGCTGGCATAGCGCAGCGCCACCGCCATTTCCGGCGTGTCGTCCACCACCACCAGGAAGACTCGACGTCCCGACATCTCGCTCTCTCCCCCCTCTGCGTTTGCCGGGCGCCGCCCGGCCGCTGGACCCCATCACCCCTTGCGGAACACCCAGGCGGCCAGCCAGCCGGCGAAGGCGGCCAGCAGCACCGCGCCCAGGCCATAGAGGCCGGCCTGCTGGTGGGCGAAGCGGTGGATCTCGGCGCCCAGCCCGACCCGATCGACCGCCAGCGGGGTCTCGCGGCTGGCGATCAGGCGGCCGTGGCTGATCAGGTGGACCTCGACCTTGTACAGCCCGACCGGCACGGTGGCGGGAAAATGGACGTCGGCGCGGAACAGCCGCTGGCCCGGCAGGGCCACGGTTCCGAGCCGGTCGTCGATCAGCCCGCGCGCCGCCATCAGCCGCAGCAGCGCGGCGCGGTAGGGGGCGGGGTCGGCCTCGGGGTCGGCCGGGGTGACCGGCAGCGGCAGCCGTTCGACCCCGAGGCCGAGCCGGTCGCGCAGCGCCGGCGGGGCGATCCGGTCGAGCGGCCGGGTGGCGGCGACACGGTAGAAGCCCGGCACCTCGACCGCCTGGGCCGAACCGGTGGTGATCCAGAACCCCGCCACCGGCTGTTTGCGGCGGATGGTTTCCCGCAGATTGGGGCCGCGCACCACCACCACCACGTCGGGCTCGGCGTCGCCGCGTACCGGCTCGACCGCGCCGAACAGCAGCAGGTCGGTGCCGGAAAAACCGGTGGTGATCTCGACCAGATGGCGCGACAGGTCGATCACCAGCGGCGGCTCGGCGGCACTGGCGGCCGCCGCGCCGCCGATCAGGGCGGCGGCCAGCGCGGCGGGGGCGGCCCGCCTCACGGCACCGCTCCGGTGACGAGGCCGAGCGAGAACGGCTCGGCCGGCGGCAGCAGCAGATCGACCAGCAGCTTGACCGCCACCGCCAGCACCAGCAGCCCGAGCAGCCCGCGCAGATGCTCGCCCTTCATCCCGGCGCCGACCCTGACCCCGATCTGGGCGCCGATCACCCCGCCGAGCAGCAGCAGCAGCGCCAGCACCACATCGACGGTGTGGTTGATCGCGGCGTGAAGGAAGGTGGCGCTGGCGGTGACGAACACGATCTGGAACAGCGAGGTGCCGATCACCACCGCGGTCGGCATGCCGAGCAGATAGATCATCGCCGGCACCAGCACGAAGCCGCCGCCGACCCCCAGCACCGCCGAGATCAGCCCGACCGCCGCGCCGACCCCGGCCGGCAGCAGCGCGCTGAGATAAAGCCCCGAGCGGCGGAAGCGGATCTTGAGCGGCAGCCGGTCGGTCCAGCCGCGTGGATGGGGGCGTTTCGGCGCGGCATCGCCGCCACCGGCGCGGGCGCGGCGCAGGGCGCGCAGGCTTTCGACCACCATCAGCCCGCCGACGCTGCCGAGCAGGACGATGTAGCTGGCCGAGATCACCAGATCGATGTGGCCGAGCCGGCGCAGCCAGCGGAACAGCAGCACGCCGAAGCCGGAGCCGACCAGCCCGCCGAGGATCAGGACCAGCCCCATCCGGGCATCGACGTTGCCGCGCCGCCATTGCGCCAGGGCGCCCGACACCGACGAGGCGACGATCTGGTTGGTGCCGGTGCCGACCGCCACCGCCGGGGGCACGCCGAGAAAGATCAGCAGCGGGGTCAGCAGAAAGCCGCCCCCCGCGCCGAACAACCCGGACAGGAAGCCGATGCCGCCGCCGACGCCGAGGATGACGAAGACGTCGACCGACATTTCGGCGATGGGAAGGTAGACCTGCACCCGCCCTCTCCCTGCTTCCCGTTATCCCGCCTCCCCCCGGGGAGGTCCAGGAACCTCAGGTTCCTGGCGGGCGTGGGCAGCGCCCACGTCTTTATCTTATGTTTTTTATTCAGCCGCCTTCAGCGCCGCGAGGATCGCCATCGCCTGGAAGCGGGCCTGGGCGGCATAATAGCCCTGGGCCAGCAGATGGTTGGGCAGCAGGCTGGATTCGGCCGGCGCCCCCCACAGCAGGGTCGGCTTGGGCCGGGCCGCCGCAGCCAGCGCCGCCACCATCCTGGTCCAGCCCGGGCCGAGATGACGCTGGGCCAGCACCGTCTCGAAATCGGTGGCGACCTCGCGCATCACGATCGAATCGGCGTAGAGCCGGCCCTTGTTGCGGTAGAACACCCCGTTGATGGCGAAATCGAGCAGCACCGGCCGTTCCTCGGCGAGGTGATGGTCGATCGCGTCGAGGCTGTCGTCGAGATCGCGGATCAGCCCCTCGACCACCGGAACCAGGGTGGCCGCGTTGCGCTCGAACGGCACGGTGCCCTCGGCGAAGTTCAGATTGAACACGTCGATCGAGCGCTGGGCGTTGCGGTACTGCTTCTCGGCCGAGGCGGTCGGCAGCCACGAGGTGCGGGTGTCGAACTTCCACACCGTGCCGGGATATTTCAGCAGCCCGGCGGCGTGGTTGAGGGCGACGTCCGGCCCGTTGGCGGTCCAGCCGGCGCCGTTCTCGACCACCAGCGCCCCGGTGAAGCGGGCCAGCGCGCCGACCAGCCCCAGCTGGAACGCCGGCATGTCGCGCAGCCAGCCGCCGGGGAGGAACAGCGGATCGTTGGCCCGCCAGTGATTGACCTCAAGCTCGCGGGTGATCAGCGCCGCCACCACCGCCGGGGCGTGCAGCCGGCCGGGCAGGGGATGGGGGGCGACGAAGTCCGGGTTGTCGTCGATCCGGCTGATCGCCACCATCGACACCGGGAACACCAGCAGGATGATCAGGCCGGCCGCCCCCGCCGCCGCCAGCGGCCAGCGGCGGCGCGGCAGCCGCCGCAGCCGGTCCGCCCCGGCGCGGGCGAGCCGGCCGAGGACCGACAGGGCTTGGGCGAGGGCGGCGGCGCGGCTCACGGACGCAGGAACCCGACGATGTCGTAGACCTCGCGCAGGATCGGCGCGGCGATGGCATCGGCGCGCTCGGCGCCGCGGCGCAGCACCGCGTCGATGTGGTCGGGCTCGGCCATCAGCCGCTTCATCTCGGCGTTGATCGGCCCCAGCACGCTGACGGCGAGGTCGGTCAGCTCCTGCTTGAACTGGGAGAAGGGCTGGCCGGCGAAACGCTCCAGCACCGCCGCCTTTTC
The DNA here is from genome assembly GCF_042683125.1 of Phaeospirillum tilakii. NCBI lineage: Bacteria > Pseudomonadati > Pseudomonadota > Alphaproteobacteria > Rhodospirillales > Rhodospirillaceae > Phaeospirillum > Phaeospirillum tilakii. The sequence continues at coordinate 55,047 of NZ_JBHUIY010000003.1, read as the reverse complement.
GAGGTCGGACAAAGCCGCGAAGATGCCGACCAGATTGTCGGCCTCGGGCCGTTCCTCCAGCGCGCCGACGGTCTCGGGCAGCGGATGGGGATCGGTCTTGGCCTTGCGGATCTTGAGGGCGATGGTGTCGGCGTCGTCGGTCATGTTGATGCGCGAATAATCGGACTCGTCCGACTTCGACATCTTCTTGGTGCCGTCGCGCAGGCTCATCACCCGCCGCGCCGCGCCGGGGATGATCGGCTCGGGCAGGGGGAAGAACTCGACGCCGTAATCGCTGTTGAACTTCTGCGCGGTGTCGCGGGCCAGTTCGAGATGCTGCTTCTGATCCTCGCCGACCGGGACGTGGGTGGCCTTGTAGACCAGGATGTCGGCGCTCATCAGGTTGGGATAGGCGTAGAGGCCGACCGAGGCGTTTTCCTTGTGCTTGCCGGCCTTGTCCTTGAACTGGGTCATCCGGTTGAGCCAGCCGATCCGGGCGACGCAATTGAACACCCAGGCGAGCTGGGCATGCGCCGGCACCATCGACTGATTGAACAGGACGTGCTTCTCGGAATCGACCCCGGCGGCGATCATCCCGGCCGCGACCTCGCGGGTGTTGTGGAGCAGATCCTTGGGATCCTGCCACAGGGTGATCGCGTGCATGTCGACCATACAGAAGATGCACTCATAATCATGCTGGAGGCGGACCCAGTTGCGGATCGCCCCGAGATAATTGCCGAGATGGAGGTTTCCGGTCGGCTGGACGCCGGAAAAAATGCGCTGCATGGCCCCTGACACTCCGGTGGGAAGCAAGATTCTCACGTATACCCCGGCGCGGGAGGACGTCAAGGACGCTCGGCCGGCCTCAGCGCGCCCGGCGCCGGATCATCCCCTTGATATCGGACGGTTTCGCCGCCCCGAACAGCAGCACCGCCCCGCCATAGGCCAGCCCGCCGCCCAGCACCAGCAGCGCCAGCACGCCCCCGGCCTGCCACGGCCCGGTGGCGAAGGGCAGCAGCGCCTCGCGCAGGCCCCACAGCGCCGCCGCCATCGCCAAAGCGGCGGCGAGCAGGCGGGGGCCGCGCCGGCGCAGCCGGGCATCGAGGCGGAAGAAGCCGCGCCGGTGCAGCAGCCAGGCCAGCAGGGCGACGTTGACCCAGGCGGCCAGCGCGGTGGCCAGCGCCATGCCGACATGGGCCAGCGGCCCGACCAGAGCGAGGTTGAGCCCGACATTGAGCAGCATGCAGATCCCGGCGATCCGCACCGGGGTCGCGGTGTCCTCGCGGGCGAAGAAGCCGGGGGTCAGCGCCTTGACCAGGACATAGGCGGGCAGGCCGATGGCGAAGGCGACCAGGGCGGCGGCGGTGGCGGCGGTCTCGGCCGGGCCGAAGCTGCCGCGCTCGAACAGCACCCGGATCACCGGCTGGGCGATCACCATCAGCGCCGCCGCCGCCGGCAGGGTCAGGAACAGCCCCAGTTCCATCGCCCGGTTCTGGCTGTCGAGCGCCGCCTCGGTCTCGCCCGCGCGCAACTGGCGCGACAGCAGCGGCAGCAGGGCGGTGCCGATCGCGATCCCCACCACGCCGAGCGGCAGCTGGTTGACCCGGTCGGCGTAGTTGAGATAGCTGACCGCGCCGTCGGCGACGGTCGAGGCGATCATGGTGTTGATCACCAGATTGATCTGATAGACCCCGGCCCCGACCGCGCCGGGGACGATGCGGCGGAACAGCAGCCGCACCTCGGGGGTCAGGCGGGGCCGGGCCGGCCGCAGCAGCATCCCGGCCCGCTTGAGACTGAACACCAGCCAGAGGAACTGCACTACCCCGGCGGCGAAGGTGCCCCAGGCCATGGCGTGGCCGGCGGTGGGGGTGTGGGGTGCCAGCGCCCACAGCCCGGCCATCGAGGTCAGGTTCAGCAGCACCGGGGTGCCGGCGGCGGCGGCGAAACGGCCGAGGGCGTTGAGCACCCCGGCCTGGAGCGACACCAGCGAGATGAACAGCAGATAGGGGAAGCAGATCCGCGAGAAGGTGACGGCGAGGTCCATCTTCTCCGGCGTTTCGGCGAAGCCGGGGGCCAGCCCCTGCATCGCCCACGGCATCGCCAGCTCCATCGCCACCACGAACAGGGTCAGGATCAGGGTCATCACCGCGAAGGCGCGCTCGGCGAAGGCGCGGGCGGCGGCCGGCCCCTCCTCGCTCAGCCGCCCGGTGAACAGCGGGACGAAGGCGGCGTTGAAGGCGCCCTCGGCGAACAGCGAGCGGAACAGGTTGGGAAAGCGGAAGGCGACGAAGAAGGCGTCGGCGATCGCCCCGGCGCCAAGGTAATGGGCGATCATCATCTCGCGGGCCAGCCCGGTGACGCGCGACAGCAGGGTCAGGCCACCGACGGTGGCAACGGAGCGGAACAGCGACATGGGCCTGTTGTAGCCGAGAAACCCGGCCCCGGCCATGGCTCAGTCCGGACCCCAGGCCAAAGCGAGATGGGCGGCGCCCAGCGCGCGGTGGCCGACCCGCCAGCGCCCCAGCCGGCACAGCCCGTCGCGGCCGGCGATCAGGGCGGCGCCGTCGGCCGCCAGCGCGGCGGCCAGCCCGCCGCCGCCGGCCTTGGCCAGCGCCTCGCGCATCGTCCACAGCGCCAGCAGCGCCGGTTCGCCCTCGGCGGCGACCAGGGCGATTTCCGGCGGTGACAGCCAGGCGTGGGCGAAGGCGAGGGGATCGCGGCCGGGGCGCGGGGTCTCCAGGTCGATCCCGACCCGGCCCCGCGCCGCCACCGCCGCCGCCACCCAGCCGTCGCGATGGCTGAGCGACAGGTCCGGCCCCGGCCGGCCGGCGCCGTCCGCGAGCCGGGGGCGGCCGTCGGGATCGGCGGCGATCTGCCACGTCCCCGGCGGCAGCAGCCCGAGCGCCAGCCGTCGCGCCGCGTCCGACTGCCAGCGCCGCCGCGCCGTCCGCCCGGCCGGCGCGGCGGCGCAGGCGGCGACGGCGATACGGACCGGCGCCTCCGTCATTTCTCCGACCATGATCGTTCCCGCCGATGCGTGGGGCGCCATTCAGCGCCCGATGCGCGCATTCGACAAGTGTCGCCTGACGGTGCCGGCCTGACTCGACAGTCCCGCCATCCTGGGGTATCGCTCTCCGCGGTGGTTTCGACCGCCCTTCTTTCTCCTCCCGCCGCCGAGTCCGCATGGATACCCTGGAAGCCGACCTGAAACGCCTGATCGTTACCGCCCTGAAGCTCGAGGACGTCGTCCCCGAGGAAATCGACGCCAGCGAGCCGCTGTTCGGCGCGGCCGGGCTGGGGCTCGATTCGATTGACGCGCTCGAACTCGGGGTGGCGTTGCGCAAGGCCTATGGCCTGCGCATCGAGACGGTGTCGGACGAGGTGCGCGGCCATTTCGCCAGCGTGCGCGCCCTGGCTTCCTTCATTCGGGCGCAGCAGGGAGAACCGGCATGACCCGCGAGGAAATCTTCACCGCCTTGTCGGGCTATCTCGAGGAAATGTTCGAGATCCCGGCCGACCGCATCAGCCTGGAGGCCCGGCTGGGCGAGGATCTCGACCTCGACAGCATCGACGCGGTCGATCTGGTGGTCCGCCTCCAGGAGCTGACCGGCCGCAAGATCTCGCCCGAGCAGTTCAAGACGGTGCGCACGGTCGCCGACGTGGTCGAGCGCGTCCATGACCTGTTCGAACCCGCCTAGGCGCCGCGCCGCCCCGGTCGTTCTCGCCGCCCTCGGGCTGCTTTATCCCCTGCTGGTCTATGCCGCGCTCGGCCGGGTGCCGGCCGGGGCGCTGGTGCTGGTGGCGCTCGCTCTGGTCGCCGCCCGGCTCGGGCTGCTGGCGCGGGGCGGGCCGCTCGCCGCCGCGCTGGTGCCGCCGCTGGCGCTGGTGGCGCTCGCCACCGCGCTGCTGGCCCTGGCCGGGGCCGAACGCGCCGCCTTGGCCTATCCGGTGCTGATGAGCCTCGCGATGGCGCTGGCCTTCGCCGCCTCACTGTGGCGCGGGCCCTGTCTCGCCGCGCGGTTCGCCGCCCTGGCCGCCGTGCCGCCGCCGCCCGAGGCCGGGCCCTATCTGCGCAAGGTGACGCTGGCCTGGGCACTGGTGCTGACCGTCAACGGCCTGTTGTCGGCGGTCACCGTGCTGGTGGGCGATCCGGCGCTGTGGGCGCTCTATAATGGGCTGGTCAGCTATCTGCTGCTGGGGATCACCGCCGGGATCGAATATCTGATCCGCCGCCGGATCGGGGCTGCCGCCCGGGGGTGAACTCTTTCCGGATGGTGGGAGACGATTCGCGGGCTCTGCCCGCCCCCGCCAAGGGCCGAAGGCCCTTGGATCCCTTTCCTTGCCCTTCGCGCGGCAAGCACCCGCGCCCAAGCTGAAAGGCCGCTCCGCGCCCGACCATCAATGGGATCCAAGGGCCTTGCGGCCCTTGGCGGGGGTGGGCGGAGCCCACATCCGCGCGTCAGCGGCCGTAATCGTCCTCGATCCGGACGATGTCGTCCTCGCCGACATAATCGCCCGACTGCACCTCGATCAGTTCCAGCGGCAGCCGGCCGGGATTTTCCAGCCGATGGACGGTGCCGGCGGGGATGAAGGTCGATTCGTTGACCCGCAGCACGAAGTCGCGGCCGTCGCAATGGACCTGGGCGACCCCGCGCACCACCACCCAATGTTCCGAGCGGTGCCAGTGCTTCTGTAGCGACAGCTTGGCCCCGGGCTCGACATGGATCAGCTTGACCTGATGGCGCTCGCCGCGATCGATGCTCTGGAACCAGCCCCACGGCCGCCAGCCACGCCGGCCCCGGGTCGCCTCGTCGCGGCCGGCGGCCTTGAGGCGCTCGACCACCGCCTTGACCTGCTGGTCGGCGGCCTTGTCGGCCACCAGCACCGCGTCGTCGGTCGCCACCACCACCAGATCGCGCAGCCCGACCGCCGCCACCAGCGGGCCTTCGCCGCGCAGGTAGCAATTCTCCGAATCGAGCGCCAGCACGTCGCCGCGCACCACGTTGCCGGCCTCGTCGGCGACGCTTTCCCGCGCCAGCGCCGACCACGAGCCGACATCCGACCAGCCCATCTCGACCGGCACCACCGCGACGCGGTCGGATGGCTCCATCACCGCATGGTCGATCGAGCGGCCCGCCAGCGCGCCGAACGCCTCGGGGTCGAGCCGGAAGAAGAACAGGTCGCTGTGCCCGGCGGCCAAAGCGGCGCGGCAGCCGGCCAGGATCGCCGGGTCGAACCGCTCCAGCTCGGCCAGGAAGGTGCGGGCCGGCAGCAGGAAGATGCCGGCGTTCCACGAATAATCGCCCGAGGCGACGAAGCCCTCGGCGGTGGCGAGGTCGGGCTTCTCGACGAAACGCTCGACCACGAAGCCGGCGCCGAGCGGCCGGCCGGCGCGGATATAGCCATAGCCGGTGTTGGGCTCGGTCGGGCGGATGCCGAAGGTCACCATCCAGCCGTCGCGGGCCAGCGGCTCGGCCGCCGCCACCGCCGCGCGGAAGGCGGCGACGTCGCGGACCAGATGGTCGGACGGCATCAGCAGCAGCAGCGCGTCCGGGTCCTGCTCGGCCAGCACCAGCGCCGCCGCCGCCGCCGCCGGGGCGGTGTTGCGCCCGACCGGCTCGATCAGCACCGCGCGGGCCTCAAGCCCGGCCTCGCGCAATTGCTCGGCGACGATGAAGCGGTGTTCGTGGTTGCACACCACCACCGGCGGCGTGCCCAGCCGGAGCGCGGTTTCCTGCAACAGGGTCTGGTCGCCACCGGCAAGGCGCAGCAATTGCTTGGGCATCAGTTCGCGCGACAGCGGCCACAGCCGCGTCCCCGCGCCGCCCGACAGGATCACCGGAACCGGAGCCGTCATTCTTGGTGTTCTCCTCGGTCGCGCCATGCCGCCGTCATCGCGGCGAGGCCGGCGTCAAGCGTCAGCGGCGGCGCCCAGCCCAGTTCGGCCCGGATCCGCCGGTCGTCGATTTCCAGGCTGTCGGTCAGGCGGCGGATCGTCTCGCCCTTGCCGGTCAGCCGTCCGGCCAGCCGCAGCCAGGATTCGGGCACCGGCAGCAGCCGCGCCGGCCGCCCCAGCGCCCGGGCGAGGCGGCGGACCAGCGTCGCGGTCGAGACGGTCTCGGCGTCGCACAGGGTATAGGTCCGCACCTGTCCGGCGGCGGGGGGCTGGCGCAGCGCGGCGACCACCGCCGCACACAGATTGTCCACCCCGATCAAAGCGCGGCGATTGTCGATCCGCCCCAGCGGCAGCGGCAGGCCGCGCTCGATTGCGCCGAGCAGCCGGCGCAGGTTGCCCTTGACCCCCGGCCCATGCACCAGCGGCGGCCGCAGGATCGTCACCGCCAGCCCGCGCGCGCGGGCGATGTCCGCCAGCGCCTGCTCCGCCTCCCATTTCGACTGGCCGTAGGGATCGGCCGGGGCGGCGGCGTCGGGGGTGAAGGGGGCGGTGCCGCTGGCCTCGCCATTGACCTTGATCGAACTGAGGAACAGCAGATGGCCGGCGCCGGCCGCCACCGCCTGTTCGGCCAGCGCCCGGGTGGCGGCGACGTTGGCGGCACGGAATTCGGCCAGCGGGTCGGCGCTGGTGTCGTGCATCACATGGACCCGGGCGGCGAGATGGACCACCGCGTCGATGCCGTCGAGCGCGCCGCGCCAATCGCTGTCGGCGGCCAGCGGTCCGACCGGGCGGCGCTCGATCCCGGCGTCCAGCGCCGCCTGTGGCCGCACCGCCGCCACCAGCCCGAAGCCGGCGGCGGGCAGGGCGCGGCACAGCGGCCGGCCGACGAAGCCGTTGGCGCCGGTGACCAGCACCCGGCTCATCGCCGCACCCCGTTCGACCAGCGGGTCAGCAGCGCCAGCAGCCCGGCCACCGTCACCACCGCGCCCAGTCCGGCCGGCAGCGGCGATCCGGTCGCGGCCAGCCCGGCCCAGCCGATCAGCAGCAGGTTGGCGGCGATGATCGCCAGCACCACGGCGCGATGCGAGCGGCCGCCGCGCACCGCGCGCTGGTAGAAGTGGCGGCGGTGGGGCTGCCACACCTTCTCGCCGTCGATCAGCCGCCAGACCAGGGTGAGGGTGGCGTCGGCGAGATAGGCCCCGGGCAGGATCAGCGCCGCGACCAGTTGCCCTTCGATGGCGAGGCCGATCAGCAGCCCGCCGAGCAGGAAGCCGAGCGGAATCGAGCCGCAATCGCCCAGGAACAGCTTGGCCGGCGGCCAGTTCCACAGCAGGAAGCCGAGCCCGGCGGCGGCCAGGGCGGCGGCGAACGGCATCATCCCGGCGCCCAGCCCGGCCAGGATCGCCACCACGATGATGCCGGCGCCGAGACAGGCGGTCTCGCTGCCGGTGATGCCGTCGATCCCGTCCATGAAATTGTAGAGGTTGAGGAACCACAGCCAGCCCAGCCCGGCCAGCAGCCGGTCGGCCCACAGCGGCAGCGCCCCCTGGAACACCAGCGCCGCCGGGTCGAGCAAAGCCAGCCCGGCGCCGACCAGCACCGCCTGGGCGGTGAAGCGGGGCAGGGGGGGCAGGCCGGCGCGGTCGTCGAGCCAGGACAGCGCCATCAGCCCGAGCGCGCCGAGCGCCAGCGCCAGCGGCCCGATTGCCCCGGTGACGCTGGCCAGCCCGATCCACACCAGCGTCACCGCCGGGGTCACCGCCAGCCCGCCGCCGCGCGGCACCGGCAGGCTGTGGCTGGAGCGCTGGTTGGGATGGTCGAGGATCTGGCGGTCGCGCAGCCAGTCGAGCACCACCCGGGTGCCGAGGGCGGAAAAGGCGAAGGCGATCAGCCCGGCCAGCACCGTCAGGGTGGCGGGATCGGCGGCGTCGTTCATGCCTCGGCCCCGCTCTCCGCCTCGGCCCCGTCCTCGACCGCCGTCTCCGTCTCCACCTCGCTCTCGTTCTCCGCCGGGGCGCGCAGGTCGATCCGGCGCCCCTCGCGCAGGGAATCGAGCACCGCCAGGGTGGCGCGGCTGCTTTCGATCAGTTCGGCCTCATCGACCGGGGCCGGGCCGCCCGCCGCCACCGCCTGGACGAAGGCGGCCAGTTCGGCGCGGTGGCCCTTGTCCTGGGCCAGACTCTTTTCGGTGCGGGTGCGGCCGCCGCTGGTCAGGGCGAGGCTGCGGAAATTGTCGAGCACGGCGACGCTGCCACCGGCGAACAGCTCGATCCGCTCCTTGCCCGAGGCGGTGTCGCCGCGCGCGGTGTAGAGCAGGGTGGCGAGCGAGCCGTCGGCGAAGGTCAGGGTGGTGGCGACGTCGTCGCACGGTCCCGGCCCGGCGGCGACCGCCTCGGCCGCGACGGTGACGATCGGCGCCCCGGCCAAAGCGCGGGCGAGATCGACGAAATGGCACAATTCGCCGAGGATCCGCCCGCCGCCCTCGTCGGCGGCGTTGACCCAGGACTCGGGCGGCACCGCGCCGGCATTGACCCGGATCTGGATCAGGCGCGGTCCGGCATGGCGGGCGAGATGGGCCTGCATCGACCCCACCAGCGGGGCGAAGCGGCGGTTGAAGCCGACCAGGAAGAAGGCGGCGGAGGCCTGTCGCGCCGCGATCACCCGCTCAAGCTGGGCCTGATCCATCGCCAGCGGCTTTTCGACCAGCACCGCCTTGCCGGCGGCGAGGGCGCGGGCGGTCAGCTCGGCGTGGCTGCCGTGGCGGGTGGCGATCAGCACCGCGTTGATGGCGGGATCACCCAGCACCGCGTCAAGGTCGGTGGTGGCGTGGGCGAAGCCGAAGGTCTGCTGGCCGTGCTCGGCGCTGGCGCCGCGCTGGGTGCACAGGGTGCGCAGCTCGACCCCGGGCAGGCGGACCAGTTCGGGCAGCAGCACGGTGCGGGCGAAGGCGCCGGCCCCGATCATCCCCAGCACGCAGCGCCCGGCCGGGGCGGCGGCGGGGGCAGGGAAGGCGGGCGCCGCCGGGAGCGAGGCGCCCGCCTCGTCATAGGTCAGCACCACGCCGAGATGCGGCTCGCCCCCCTCGGTGACCAGGGTGTAGGCGGCCTCGGCGGCGGCGAAGGGGAAGCGGTGGGTGATCAGCGCGCCGACATCGAGCCGGCCCGGCCGGCCGCGCCCCATCAGCCGCACCGCCTCGCGCAGGTTTTCGGTCTCGGTCCAGCGCACCCAGCCGACCGGATATTTGATTCCGGCCCCCTCGAAGTCGGGATCGTAGCGGCCGGGGCCGTAGGAGCGCGACACGCTGAGGCTCAGTTCCTTCTTCATGAAGGCGGCATAGTCGAACTCGGTGCCGACCTTGCCGACCATCACCACCCGGGCGCGGTCGCGCGCCAGCGAAGCCGCCAGCGCCAGCGGCTCGGACGACTCGGTGGCGGCGGCGATCAGCACCGAATCGCAGCCGATCCCGCCCGACAGCGCCGCCACCGCGCTGTCGATCCCCTCGGCGGTGGGGTCGAGGGTCAGCTCGGCCCCCATCCGGCGGGCCAGGGCCAGCCGGGCCGGGTTGGTGTCGAACGCCACCACCCGCGCCCCCTGCAACGCCAGCAGCCCGACCGCGAGCTGGCCGATCAGCCCGACCCCGATCACCGCCACCACGTCGCCCAACTGGGCTTCAAGCGAGCGCATCCCGGCCATGGCGATCGCGGCGACGGTGCCGAACGCGGCTTCCTCGTCGCTGACGTCGTCGGGCACCGGGGCGGCCAGCGCCGCCGGCACCACGTTGAGTTCGGCATGGTTGGCGAGCCCGGCCCCGGCCACCGCCACCCGCTGGCCGACCTGGAAGGCGCCTTCGAGCCCGGCCCCGACCGCCACCACCCGCCCGGCGGCGGAATAGCCGAGCGGCAACGGCTCGTCGAGCCGGGCCATCACCGCCTTGATCGTCGCGGCGACGCCGTCGCGGCGGGCCTTGTCCAGCACCTTGCGCACCAGATCGGGGCGCGAGCGGGCCTTGGCGGCGAGGCTCTTGCGGGCGAAATCGATCACCATCCGCTCGGTGCCGGCGCTGATCACCGAGGCCCGGGTCGCCACCAGCAGATGCCCGGCCCGCACCCGCGGCGGCGGCACCTCGCGCAGCGACAATTTGCCCGACCGGGCGCTCTGGATCACCTGCTTCATCGCCTTGTCTTTCCCCTCACGGCTGGTGGCACGGTCTTATACCAGCGGCGGTTGGGCTTGACCGCTCCCTTGTTGGGCTTTCGCCCAAACCCAACCGGGGCGATGCCCCGGACCCCCTTTTTTTCGAAAACAGAGGAGGTCTGGAGGCGCGAGCCTCCAGGCGGGGCCTGGGCGGCAGCCCCGCGGGGGGGCTGAAAGTCTCTTAGCCCGGATCGCCGCCGCTGTCACTCCCTCGGGTAGAAAAGCGCAGATCCTCCCCGCGCCCGCCGGGCGTTGCCGGCGGCGCTCAGTCCCGCCCCTTGGCGGTGGCGCGGATCCGTTCGCGCAGGGCGTCGATCGGCTGCCACTGGCCGGCCTCGTCGCGGTAATGCCAGAAGGTCCAGCCGTTGCAGGACGCCACCCCCTGGGCCGCCGCGCCGATCTTGTGGATCGAGCCGCGCTGGTCGCCGTGGCACAGGCTGCCGTCGGCGGCGATGGTGGCCTCGATCGCGCCGCGCCGGCCGCCATGCAGGGTGTCGCCCGGCCGCAGCAGCCCGGCCTCCAGCACCGCGCCGAACGGGATGCGCGGCTCGCTGCGGCGCGAGGGGGTGATCAGCAGCGCCGGATCCTCGACCGGGGTCACCCCGGCGAGGCGGGCGCGGGCGGCGGCGATGTAATCGGGGTCGCGCTCGCAGCCGATGTAATGACGGCCGAGCCGGATCGCGGCGGCGCCGGTGGTGCCGGTGCCGAAGAACGGGTCGAGGATCACCTCGCCGGGGCGGGTGGTGGCGAGGATCACCCGGTAGAGCAGGGATTCCGGCTTCTGGGTCGGGTGGGTCTTGCGCCCGTCGGTCTTCAGCCGCTCCGGCCCGACGCACAGCGGCAGCATCCAGTCGCTGCGCATCTGGAGATCGTCGTTGAGGGTCTTCATCGCCGCGTAATTGAAGGTCGGGCGGGACTCGGCCGAACGGGCGCACCACAGCAGGGTCTCGTGGGCGTTGGTGAAGCGGGTGCCCTTGAAGTTCGGCATCGGGTTGGTCTTGCGCCAGACGATGTCGTTGAGCAGCCAGAAGCCGAGATCCTGGAGGATCGCGCCGACGCGGTGGATGTTGTGGTAGCTGCCGATCACCCACAGCGCCCCGTCCGGCTTCAGCACCCGCCGCGCCGCCTCGGCCCAGGCGCGGGTGAAGGCATCGTAGGCGGCGAAATCGGCGAAGCGGTCCCATTCCTCCTCGACCCCGGCGACCCGGCTGGCGTTGGGCCGCAGCAGGTCGCCGCCGAGCTGGAGGTTGTAGGGCGGATCGGCGAACACCAGATCGACCGACCCCGCCGGCAGGCGGGCCATCGTCTCGACGCAGTCTCCGTCGAGCAGGGTATCGAGCGGCAGGGACATGGCGGCCACTGTCGGGGAAGCGCCGGCCGCCGTCAACCCTCGCTCCCGCTTGCGCCCGGCCGGAATCGTCACGGCGATATTGACCCGCCGGCCGTGAAGCCTGACTTAATCCTCAAGGGCCGTCGCGCCGAGGCGCGCGTGTCCGGCACTTGCGGGAGGAACCGGCATGAAACGGAACGCAATCCTGGCTTTGGCCCTGGCGCTCGGCCTGCTGGCGGCCCTGGCCGGCGGTGCCACGGCGCAGACGGTGCGGGTCAAGGACGTCGCCCGCATCGGCGGGATGGGCGAGGCCAGCTTCAGCGCGCTCGGTCTGGTGGTCGGCCTGCCCGGCACCGGCGACAGCCGTCCGCCGGCCGGGGTCAACCTGCCCCCCGGCCTGCGCTTTGGCCGCGACAGCGCGGTGGTGATGGTCACCGCCCGGCTGGCCCCCGGCCTGCGCGCCGGCGGCCGGGGCGACGTCACCGTCGCCGCGCTGGGCGACGCCCGCTCGCTGGCCGGGGGCGTGCTGACCCCGACCGAGCTGGAGGGCAACGACCGCCAGACCTACGCCATCGCCGAAGGTCCGATCAATGCCGGCGGCTTCTCGGCGGTGGGGATGGCCGCCAGCGTCACCCGGGGCAGCCCGACCACCGGCGGGATCGCCGGCGGCGCGGTGATCGAACGCGATTTGCCGCTGGCGCTGGGGCCGGGCGGTCAGGTCCAGGTGCTGCTCAACCGTCCCGATTTCACCACCGCGCGGCGGGTGGCCGACGCGATCAACGCCGCCCTCGGCCGCAAGCTGGCCCGGCCGCTCGACAATGCGGCGGTGGGGGTGACGGTGCCGCCCGATTTCCCCGACGGCCCGGCCAACCTGATCGCCAGCATCGAATCCGCCCCGCTGACCCCCGACCGCGCCAGCCATCAGGTGGTGGTCGATCCGCGCAGCGGCACGGTGGTGGCCGGGCTCGACATCCCGCTCGCCCCGGTGGCGATCGGCCACGGTCCGCTGACGGTGCGGATCAGCGAGGCGCCGCAGGTGTCGCAGCCGGCGCCGTTCTCCTCCGGCGGCCGCACCGTGGTGGTGCCGCGCAGCGAGATCGAGATCAGCCAGAACGGGCAGGTGATCGCCACCCCGCGCGGCGGCACCGTCGGCGATCTGCTCGCCGCCCTCGATGCCGCCGGGGTGCCGGTGCTCGACCGCATCGCCATCCTTCAGGCGGTGCGCGCCGCCGGTGGCTTCGACGCCGAACTGGTTTCCCGCTGAGGCGAAAACGCGGGCGCTGCCCGCACCCGCCAAGGGCCGCAAGGCCCTTGGATCCCATTCCTTTTCCGTTTGCCGTGCCCGACCATCGCAGGGGGCCAGGGGCCTTCGGCCCTTGGCGGGTGCGGGCAGAGCCCGCGCTTGACTTCCTGATTTTGTTCTGCGAACGTTCCGGGAACATCCAGGAGGTTCCCGGTGTCGGCCGCTCCCGCCCTTGCCGCCCTGCGCGCCCGCATCGCCGCCCTGGAAGGTGGGGGCGGGGCGGCGCCGGCCGGGGTGCTGCCGCTCGGGGTGGCGGCGATCGATCGCCGGCTGCCGCGCGGCGGCCTGACCCTCGGCGGGCTGCATGATCTTGCCGGCGCGGCGGGCGACGGGGCGGCGACCGCCTTCGCCGCAATGCTGCTGGGGCGGCTGGCGGCGCACTGCGCCAAGCCGGTGCTGTGGATCGGCGCCGATGCCGATCTCTATCCGCCCGGGCTGGCCGGGCTGGGGCTGACGCCGGCCCGGCTGCTGCTGGCCCGGCCGCTGCGGGGGGACGCGGCGCTGTGGGCGGCCGAGGAAGGGCTGCGCTGCCGCGATCTGGCCGCCGTGCTGGTCGAAAGCGGCGGCATCGCCCCGATCGCGGCGCGGCGGCTGCATCTCGCCGCCCGCGCCTCGGGGGTGACCGCCCTGCTGCTGGGCGAAGGCGAGCGGGGCGGCGTCGCCGAAAGCCGCTGGCGGGTGACGGCGGCGGCCAATCCGGGCGCGTGCATCGAAAGCTGGCGCTGGCGGGTGACCCTGCGGTGCTGTCGCGGGCTGGCGGCCGAGGCCGACGGCACCATCGCAAGCTGGGAGCTGGAGTGGGTCGATGAAACGGGTGGTCTCCGTCTGGCTGCCCCGGCTGCCGGTCGAACGGCTGCGCCGGGCCGGGGCCGCGCCGCCGGATGAGGTGCCGTTCGCCCTGGTCGCCGCCGGCCCGCGCCGCGCGCTGAGTGCGGTCGGCGCGGCGGCGGCGCGGGCGGGGCTGCGGCCCGGTCTGGTGGTTGCCGATGCCCGGGCGATGCTGCCGGGGCTGCGTCTCGCCCCGGCCGATCCGGCCGCCGATGCCGCCGAGCGCGACCGCCTCGCCGGCTGGTGCGATTCCTTCACCCCGTGGGCCGCGCCCGATCCGACCCCGCCGGGGGACGGGCTGTGGCTCGACGTCAGCGGCTGCGCCGATCTGTTCGGCGGCGAGGCGGAATTGCTGGCCGCTTTGGTCGCCGGGCTGGCGGCCGAGGGCTACAGCGCCCGCGCCGCCCTGGCCGACACCCCCGGCGCCGCCTGGGCCTGGGCCCGCTTCGGCGATCCGGCCGCGCCCTGCCTGCCGCCCGGCGGCCAGCGCGCCGCGCTGGCGCCGCTGCCGCTGGCGGCGCTGCGGCTCGATCCCGACACCGTCGCCGCCCTGGCCCGGCTCGGCCTGCGCCGGATCGGCGATCTCGTCGCGTTGCCGCGCGCCGGGCTGGTGGCGCGGTTCGGCCCCGAGCCGGTCCGGCGGCTCGATCAGGCCTTCGGGTCCCTGCCCGAGCCGCTGTCGCCGCGCCGGGCCGCGCCCGACCGCCGGGTCGGCGCCCGTTTCGCCGAGCCGCTCGGCCGGCCCGAGGACCTGGCCGAGGCGGTGCGGCGGCTGCTTGAACGGCTGTGCCGCCGGCTGGAGGCGGACGGGCTCGGCCTGCGCCAGCTGACGGTGACGGCGTGGCGGGTGGACGGAACCCGTCCGGCGGTGGCGGTCGGCACCGGCCGGCCGACGCGCGCCCCGGGGCCGCTGCGGCGCCTGCTGGCCGAAGCCCTGCCCCGGCTCGATCCGGGGTTCGGCATCGAGGCGGTGATCCTGACCCCGGACGGGCTGGCCCCGCTCGATCCGGCCCAGAGCGCGCTCGACCGTCCGCCCGAGGAGACCTGTACCGACGCCCTCGGCCGGCTGGTCGATGCCCTCGGCAACCGCTTCGGCTTCGACCGCATCGCCCGGCCGGCGCCCCGGCCGAGCCATTTGCCGGAACGGGCGGTGGCGGCGGTGGCGCCGGCCGCCGCCGTGGCCGGGGGCTGGCCGTCCGGCCGCCGGCCGGTGCGGCTGCTGGCGCGGCCCGAGCCGGTCGAGGTGGTCGGCTCTCCTCCCGCCGCGTTCCGCTGGCGGCGGCGCACCCATCGGCTGGCGCGGGCCGAGGGGGTCGAGCGCATCGCCGACGAATGGTGGCGCCGGCCCGGTCCGGCGCGGGATTATTATCTGGTCGAGGACGAAGGCGGCGCCCGGTTCTGGCTGTTCCAGGCCGGGGAGCGCGGCTGGTATCTGCACGGGCTGTTCCCATGAGCGGGGCGTCCGCCCCGCGCCCCGAGCGGGAGGCGGAGCCTCCCGGACCCACCCCTGATCGAAAGGAAGGGGGGCCGGGGCCTTGCCCCGGCCGGGTGCGGGCGGCGCCCGCCTATGCCGAGCTTCAGGCGGTCAGCAATTTCAGCTTCCGCCACGGCGCGTCGGATCCCGAGGAACTGGTGCTTCAGGCGGCTTCGCTCGGCCTCGCCGCGCTGGGGCTGGCCGATCACGCCTCGCTGGCCGGCATCGTCCGCGCCCATGTCGCGGCGCGGCAGGCCGGGCTCCGGCTGGTGGTGGGGGCGCGGCTCGATCCCGCCGATGGGGCGGCGCTGCTGTGCTATCCCACTGACCGTGCCGCCTATGCCCGGCTGACCCGGCTGCTGACCCTCGGCCGCCGCCGCGCCGGCAAGGGATCCTGTCGGCTGACGCGGGCCGATCTGCTCGCCGCGTCCGAGGGGCAGAGTCTGATCCTGCTGCCGCCGGAGCGGCCCGACGCCGCCTTCGCCGCCGAGGCGGCCGACTGGGCGGCGCGGGCGCCGGGGCGGGTGTTCCTGGCGGCGCGGGCCCGGCTCGACGGCGACGACCGGCGCCGGATCGGCCGGCTGGCCGACCTGGCCCGGGTCTGCGGCACGCCGCTGGTCGCGGTCAACGACGTGCTCTACCACCATCCCGCCCGCCGGCCGTTGCAGGACGTGCTGACCGCGCTGCGGCTGGGCTGCCGGGTGGACGAGGCCGGCTGGCGGCTGGAGGCCAATGCCGAGCGCCATCTCAAATCCCCGGCGGAGATGGCCCGGCTGTTCGCTCCCTGGCCCGAGGCGCTGGCCAACAGCCTCGTCATCGTCGCGCGCAGCCGGTTTTCGCTCGACGAGCTGCGTTACGCCTATCCGGCCGAGGAGTGCGGCGACGGGCTGACCCCGCACCAGCGGCTGGAGCGGCTGGTGGGCGCGGGGGCGGCGCGACGCTATCCCGACGGGGTGCCGGCCAAGGTGGCGGCGGCGCTGGCCGACGAACTCGATCTGATCGGGCGCAAGGATTACGCCCCCTATTTCCTCACCGTCCACGATCTGGTCGGCTTCGCCCGCCGCCACGGCATCCTGTGCCAGGGGCGGGGCTCGGCGGCCAATTCGGCGGTGTGCTTCTGCCTGTTCATCACCCATGTCGATCCGGCCAGGTTCGACCTGCTGTTCGCCCGCTTCATCTCCGACGCCCGCGACGAGCCGCCCGACATCGACGTCGATTTCGAGCATGAGCGGCGCGAGGAGGTGATCCAGTACCTCTATGCCCGCTATGGCCGCGACCATGCCGCGCTGACCGCGACGGTGATCCGCACCCGCGCCCGTTCGGCGCTGCGCGATGTCGGCAAGGCGCTCGGCCTGTCCGACGACGTGGTCGGCGCCCTGGCCCGTGCCCGTTGGGGCTCGGGCCGCGAGGTTCCCGATCCGGCGCAGGTGCGGGCGCTCGGGCTCGATCCCGACCAGCCGCTGCTGGCCCGCACCCTGGCCCTGGCCGCCGAGCTGATCGGCTTTCCCCGCCATCTGTCGCAGCATGTCGGCGGCTTCGTGATCTGCCGCGACCGCCTCGACGAGCTGGTGCCGATCGAGAACGCGCGGATGGCCGACCGCACCGTGATCGAATGGGACAAGGACGACATCGACGCCCTCGGCCTGATGAAGGTCGATGTGCTGGCGCTCGGCATGCTGAGCTGCGTCCGCCGCGCCTTCGCCCTGCTGGAGACCCATCACCGCCGGAAGGTGACCCTGGCGACGGTGCCGGCCGAGGATCCGGCGGTCTACCGCATGCTGGGCCGGGCCGATGCGATCGGGGTGTTCCAGGTCGAAAGCCGGGCGCAGATGGCGATGCTGCCCCGGCTGCGCCCGGCCTGCTTCTACGATCTGGTGATCGAGGTGGCGATCGTCCGCCCCGGCCCGATCCAGGGCGAGATGGTCCATCCCTATCTGCGCCGCCGCGCCGGCAGGGAGGCGGTGGACTATCCCTCGCCCGAACTGCGCGCCGTGCTGCACCGCACCCTGGGGGTGCCGCTGTTCCAGGAACAGGTGATGCGGATCGCCATCGTCGCCGCCGGCTTCACCCCGGCCGAGGCCGACCGGCTGCGCCGCTCGATGGCCAGCTTCCGCCGCACCGGGCAGGTGGCGGCGTTCCGCGACAAGCTGGTGGCCGGGATGGTGGCACGCGGCTATGCCGCCGATTTCGCCGAGCGGGTGTTCCGCCAGATCGAGGGCTTCGCCGAATACGGCTTCCCGGAAAGCCACGCCGCCGCCTTCGCCCAGCTCGCCTATGTCTCGGCCTGGCTGAAATGCCATTACCCGGCGGCGTTCGCCTGCGCCCTGCTCAACAGCCAGCCGATGGGCTTCCACGCCCCGGCCCAGATCGTCCGCGACGCCGCCGCCCACGGGGTGGCGATCCTTCCCGCCGACATCAATGCCAGCGCCTGGGACTGCACCCTGGAGCCGCCCGGCCCGGCGCTGCGGCTCGGCCTGCGCCAGATCCACGGTTTGAGCGAGGCCGCCGCCCGCCGCCTGCTCCGCCACCGCGCCGGGGGCTATGCCTCGCCGCAGGCGCTGGCCGAACGCGCCGCCCTCGGCCCCGAGCCGCTGGAAGCCCTGGCCCGGGCCGACGCCTTCGCCTCGCTCGGCCTGTCGCGGCGGGCGGCGTTGTGGGCGGTGCGCGCCGCCTGCGCCGCCCCGCCGCCCTTGCTGGCCGGGCTGGAGCCGGCCGAGCCGCCCGTCCGCTTGCCCGAGGCCGCCCCCGGCGAGGAGGTGGCGGCCGATTACGCCAGCCTGAGCCTGTCGCTGCGCTGCCACCCGCTGGCCCTGCTGCGCCCGGCGCTGACGCTGCCCGGCCTGATCCCCGCCGCCGCGCTGCCCGGCCGGCGCGGCCGGGCGACGGTGGCCGGGCTGGTGCTGACCCGCCAGCGCCCCGGCACCGCCGCAGGGGTGGTGTTCCTGACCCTGGAGGACGAAACCGCCTTCGCCAACATCGTGGTGTGGCCGGCCCTGTTCGAGGCGGCGCGTCCGCTGGTGCTGTCCGCCCGCTGCCTCGCCGTGCGCGGCCGGGTGCAGAGCGAGGAGGGCGTCACCCACCTGATCGCCGAGTCGCTGACCGACCTGTCGGCCGACCTCGACCGCCTCGCCCGCGACGGCCCGGCTTTCATCCCGGTGTCCCGCGATTTTCATTGAGAAAGGTACTTTTCGCGGGCTCTGCCCGCACCCGCCAAGGGCCGAAGGCCCTTGGAACCCGTTCCTTGGTCTTCGCGCGGGATACACCCTCGCCCAAGCGGGAAGGGCGGGTCAGCGGGCGGTGCCCGCGCGTCTGATCAGCTTCAGCATGGTCTCGACGGTGATCGAGGCGAGGGTGGCGCGGGCGGCGTCGTCGATTTCGCCGAACACCAGCCGCAGCGCCTGCCCCTCGCGGGTATGTTCGCCCGGTTCGCCGGCGGTGCTCGCCGCGCCGACCGGCTCGAAGATCGCGATGATGTCGAGCAGGGTCAGCCGGCGGGCATTGCCGGCGAAACGATAGCCGCCGCCGATCCCGCGCGAGGCCTCGACCATGCCGTGGCGGCCGAGGGTGCGCAGCACCTTGGCGAGGTGGTGGGACGACAGACCGTATTTGTCGGCGATGGCGGTCGCCGTGGTCTGCTGGTCCGGGACGGCGGCCAGTTCGAGGATGGCGAACAAGGCGTGCCGGGTGGCGAGCTGAAGCTTCATCGCGGCAAGCGGCGGAAAAGAACGGCACGGGCCGTGACCATGGCGTCACACCGGATCGGGGGCAGCGGGGCCCGCACCATGCCACAGCCCGCCCGGACGGCACCACTGCGCCGTGAGGCCGCCGTCGGTTCGGTTCCGGGCGTCAGCTCCGGCGCAGGCCGGAGCAGACCCGGGTGACGAAGGCGTCGATGTCCTGGTTCATCCCGACGGTGCGGGCGGCGAGGTCGCCCGCCGCCGCCAGCACCTGTCCGGCGGCGTCGGTGGCGACCCCGGCGGTGTCGGCGACCTCGGCGATGGTCGAGGCGACGGTCTGGACGTCGCTGGCGACGGTGCGGATCGAGCCGCTCATCGTCGCCACCGCCGCGCTCTGCTGCTCGGTCGAGGCGGCGATGCCGGTCGATTCCTCGTTGATGTCGTGGATCTTGCCGGCGATCGCCCGCACCGCTTCGACCGCCTGCCGGGTGGCGTCGCGCATCCCGCCGATCTGGCCGGAAATCTCCTCGGTGGCCCGCGCGGTCTGGTTGGCGAGATGCTTGACCTCGTTGGCGACCACCGCGAAGCCTTTGCCGGCCTCGCCGGCCCGCGCCGCCTCGATCGTGGCGTTCAACGCCAGCAGGTTGGTTTGCGCCGCGATGTCGTTGATCAGATCGACCACCTCGCCGATCTTCTGCGCCGCCTCGGCCAGACCGTTGATCGCGGCGTCGGTGGTGCCGGCGACCTGCATCGTCTCCTGGGCGGTGCGGGCGGAATGCTGGATCCGGAGCGAGACGTCGCGGATCGCGGCCGAGACCTGCTCGGCGGCGGCGGCGACCTCCTCGACATGGCGCGAGGCGTTGTTGGCGGCGCCCGACACCGTGCTCGACTGCTCGCTGGTGCGGGTGGCGATCTGGCTCATCTGCCGAGCGGTGGCCTCAAGCTGGGTCGCGGTCGCCGCCACCACGTTGGTGACCTGCTTGATGCTGTCGCCGACCGAGGTCGCTTCGCGGGTGAAATCGTGCGAGCGCCGCTCCATCTCGGCCAGGGCGCGGTTGATCAGCCGGGCATGGTCGCCGAACTCGCCGACCATCCCCTCGGTCAGGATCTGGCGGAAATAGCGCCCCTCGGCGGTCATCGCCATCGCCGCGTCGGCTTCCTTGGTGAACACCTCGGTCAGGTCGAGCAGGCGGTTGATCGAGATTTCGAGCGTGCCGATCGTGCCGCCCTCGCTGAGGCCGGTCAGGCGGGCGTCGAGCCGGCCGGCGGCGGCGTCGCCCAGCACCCCGGTGGCGCGTTCGATGAAGCGGCGGGTCCGGCCCAGCCACAGCAGGCCGGCGCCCAGCGCGACGAGCCCGACCAGCGCCAGGGCGGCCTCGACCGGCCGGGCGTTGGCGGCGGCGAGACCCGCCTGCCCGACCGCCACCAGGGCGGCCAGCAGCAGGGCGAGACGGGCGCTAGAGAGTGAACACAAATTCTTCATAGGGCAGCCCCGCCGCTTGAAGTTTGCCGACCAGCGCCGCGAAGGCGCGCTCCATCCCCTCCTTGCGGTCGGGGGCGGCCCGTTCGATTGCCAGCAGCTCTTGGTAGAGTGCCTCGATCTTGGCCACCGCCTCGCGCCGGGGGGACCGCCGATTGGAATGATAGCTGACGATCCGCCCCGCCGAATCGAACGTCGGGGTCACATGGGCCAGCACCCAGTAATGATCACCGTTCTGTGACCGATTTTTGACGTAGGCGAAGATCTCCCGCCCAGCCTCGATTGTGTCCCACAGCAGCTTGAACACGCAACGCGGCATGTCGGGATGGCGGATGATGCTGTGCGGCTGACCGAGCAATTCCCGCTCGCTGTAGCCGGCCAGCGAGATGAACACTTCGTTGGCGTAGATGATCCGGCCCTTGAGGTCGGTCTTGCTGACGATGATCTGGTCGCGGTCGAAGGTTCTTTCGACGCCTGACAGGTGAACAGCCTGCTGGGACATATCGCTTTCTCGTCGAAAACGGGGGGATGACGGGGGATAAGCCGAAAAGGGCGGCTGCTGCGTACCAAACTCCTATTTACTGTATACGACCCACCCGCCCCGGGTCTATGACTTCCGCGCAGAAAAAAGGCAGGATTTCGCGAACGCCCATGAATTACCGTCACGCCTACCATGCCGGGAATTTCGCCGACGTGATCAAGCACGCGGTGCTGGCCCAGGCGGTCACCGCGCTGACCCGCAAGGAGACCCCGTTCTTCGTCCTCGACACCCATGCCGGCTGCGGCGCCTACCGCCTGTCGGCCGAGGCGGCGCAGAAGACCGGCGAGTTCAAGACCGGCATCGCCCGGGTGCTGGAGCGGGCCGGCGACGCCCCGCCGGCGCTCGCCCCCTATCTCGCCGCGCTGGCGGCGGCCAATCCGGGCGGCGGGCTCGACCATTATCCCGGTTCGCCCGCGCTGGTGCGCGGCCTGATGCGGCCGCAGGACCGGCTGGCGCTGGCCGAGCTGCATCCCGAGGACGTGGTCGCCCTGCGCCGGACCTTCGCCGGCGACCGCCGGGTCGGCATCCACCATCTCGACGGCTACCAGACGGTCAAGGCGCTGCTGCCGCCGCCCGAGCGGCGCGGGCTGGTGCTGATCGATCCGCCGTTCGAGCGCACCGACGAGTTCGAGCGGCTGCTGACCGCGCTCGGCCGGATCCATCGCCGCTGGCCGCAGGCGATCGTGCTGGTGTGGTACCCGATCAAGGCGGCCGAGCCGGTCGATGCCTTCCTCGACGCGGTCGCCGCCGCCGGCGGGCCGGAAACGGTGGCGGTCGAACTGCTGCTGCGCCCGGCCACCGACCCGTTCCGCCTCAACGGCAGCGGGCTGCTGGTGGTCAACCCGCCCTGGGGGCTGGCCCCGGCGCTGGCCGAGCTGCTGCCCTGGCTGGCCGGGGTGCTGGCGCCCGACCAGGGCAGCTTCCGGGTGCGGCCGCTGATCGCCGAGGCGGCCGGGCGGGTCTGATCCCCGTCGCCCGTTCCGCGCCGCCGCCACCGGTTGGGGAGGTCCCCGCCGCCGCTCCCGCCGCCGCCGGCTTGTGGCGGCGCGCGCTTCGGCCACGGCGGGAACCGGTGCCCGGTCGGACCCGCGCCGCGTTTAGACCTATCCGAAAGAACAGGCCGGACCGCCAGGAATGGCCCGGTCTTTCCTCCCCTCCCCCTGCCGAGTCGGGTATAACGGGTCGAGGATCCGTCCAGTTGCCAGGGAGGGGGCGATGATCGCGATCTGGGACAGCAGCCTGTCGGTCGGAGACGGCATCCTCGACGCCGAACACCGGCTGGTGGTGGATCTGCTCAACGAACTCGACGTCGCCCTCGCGGTGGGGGCGCCGTTCGCGGTGGTCGAGATGGCGCTCGACGCCCTCGGCCGGGCCGTCGCCCGCCATTTCGCCCGTTCGGCCGAGCCGCATCCGCCGGGCGAGCATGACCGCATCCTCGGCCGGGTCCGCCAGTTGCAGCAGGCCTGGGGACTCGGGCAGCGCCAGCGGCTCGATCACCGCGCCCTGCTGGAGCTGGGCCGGCGCTGGATCGCCCATATCGGCCGCCACGAGCCGCCGCCCGGTCCGGCGCCGCTGTTCCGCCGCCCCCAGGTCCGGTTCGCCGCCTCCGCCTGAGCCGGACGGCGATGACGGGTGACTCGACCGGGCCGGGTCGGCTATAGATCCGGCCGTTTTCCGTCTCACCATGCTGGGGGGAAGGGCCGTGACCCTGACCGTATCTTCGCTTGCCGACGTTTCCGCGCTGCTGGCCGCGCTGCCCGAGGGCGAGGCCGCCGCCGCCGCCGCCGCCGCCGCGCGCGAGCCCCGTCTGACCAAGCCGGCCGGCTCGCTCGGCCGGCTCGAGGAGCTGTCGGCCTGGCTCGCCACCTGGCAGGGGGCCCATCCGCCCCGCTTCGAGCGCCCGGTGGCGCGGGTGTTCGCTGGCAATCACGGCGTCGCCGCCCTCGGCGTCTCGGCCTTCCCGCCCGAGGTCACCGTGCAGATGGTCGCCAATTTCCAGCACGGCGGCGCCGCGATCAACCAGCTGTGCCGCACCTTCGGCATCGCCCTCGACGTGGTCGCGCTCGACCTCGACCACCCCACCGCCGATTTCACCCAAGGGCCGGCGCTCGACGAGGCCGGGTTCCTCGCCGCCTTCCAGGCCGGGCTCGATTCGGTGCCGGACGGCGCCGACCTGCTGGTGCTGGGCGAGATGGGGATCGGCAACACCACCCCGGCGGCGGCGATCGCCTGCGCCCTGTTCGGCGGCGAGGCGGCCGACTGGACCGGGCGCGGCACCGGCGTCGTCGGCGGCGCGCTGGCCCGCAAGATCGAGGTGGTCGCCGCCGGGGTGGCGCGCCATCGCGGCCTGCCGCCGCTCGAAATCCTGCGCGCCCTGGGCGGGCGCGAACTGGTGGCGCTGGCCGGGGCGACGGTGGCGGCGCGGCTGCGCCGGGTGCCGGTGCTGCTCGACGGCTATGTCGTCACCGCCGCGGTGGCCCCGCTCGAGGCGGCGCGGCCGGGCGCGCTCGACCATTGCCAGGTCGGCCATGTCTCGGCCGAGCCGGGCCATCGCCGGCTGGTCGGGGCGCTGGGCAAGGCCCCGCTGCTCGATTTCGGCCTGCGCCTGGGCGAGGGCTCGGGCGCGGCGCTGGCCGCCGGTCTGGTCAAGGCGGCGGTGGCCTGCCACACCGGGATGGCCACCTTCGACGAGGCCGGGGTCAGCGACAAGGGCTGACGCCCCGGTTTCCCGCGCCGCCGCCGGGCGGCGCGGCCGTCAAAAAAATAACTTGACACCGGACTGGCATTGGCGCGCCACTCCGGTCATACTGTCGCCTTACTTCTGATCCCAGGGACCATCATGCCACTCAATAATCCGCTGATCGACGATTTCGGCCGGGTCGCCAATGGCGCGCTCGGGGCCCTGTCCGGCCTGCGCGGGGAGATCGAGGCCCGCGTCCGTCAGCATGTCGAACGCCTCGTCGGCAGCCTCGACATGGTGACCCGCGAGGAATTCGAAATCGTCAGCGCGCTGGCCCGCCGTGCCCGCGCCGAGCAGGAAGCGCTGGAAGAGCGCGTCCGGATCCTCGAGACCCGGCTGGCCGAGCTGACCCAGTCCCGCTCCTGATCCCGGCGCTTATCCACAAAAATTCATGGACGTGGGCCGAGGAAGCGCTTGCCGCGTGGCAGGGCGCGTGCGTAGGCTAGCTTTTGTCGGGGTAGGGCCGGCGGAATACAACTATTTGATTCCGCCGCCCTGCCGCACGGGTGCCATGCCAAGGAGGACACAGGCATGACCTTGACCGCCGCTCGTCAAGAAGACGAGCACCAGGCCAACCCGGTTGATCTCGTTGAACAATTCGTCGCCGCCAACGACTGGGCCTTCGACCGGCGCAGCGACGAGGAACTGGCCGCCGAGGTTCCCGGGAAATGGTGTAATTATTCGCTCTACTTCGCCTGGCGCGAGGACATGGGGGCGATCCACTTCACCTGCGCCTTCGACATGAAGGTGCCCGACGGCAAGCGTTCGCCGATCTGCGATCTGCTCGCCATCGTCAATGAAAAGCTGTGGCTGGGTCATTTCGGCCTGTGGGACGAAGAATCCGTGCCGATGTTCCGCCACACCTCGCTGCTGCGCGGCGGCACCGGCCTGTCGCCGGAACAGGTCGAGGATCTGGTCGATATCGCCGTCAGCGAGTGTGAACGGTTCTATCCCGCCTTCCAGTTCGTGATCTGGGGCGGCAAGAGCGCCCGCGACGCGGTGGCGGCCTCGCTGCTGGAAACCGCCGGCGAGGCGTAAGGCTTTTTTCCTGAAGGCACGAAAACGATGACGAAAATTCTGCTGGTCGGCTGCGGCCGGATGGGCTCCGCTTTGCTGACCGGATGGCTCGGCCGGGGCGTCGCCCCCGCCGATGTGGTGGTGGTCGAGCCGGCCCGCCCCGCCTTCGCCGGGGTGACGGTGGTGGCCGACGCGGCGGAGATTCCCGCCGCCTTCGCCCCCGACGTGGTGGTGCTGGCGGTCAAGCCGCAGGTGATGGCCGGCGTGCTGCCGCCCTATCGCCGCTTCGCCGGCCACGCCTTGGTGCTGACCATCGCCGCCGGCAAGCCGATCGCCTCGTTCCGCGCCGCTTTGGGCGAGGGGGCGGCGATCGTCCGCGCCATGCCCAACACCCCGGCCGCGGTCGGGCGCGGCATCACCGTCGGCTGCGCCGGTCCCGGCGTCACCGCCGCCCAGCGCAGCCTGGCCGCCGAGCTGCTGAGCGCGGTGGGCGAGGTCGGCTGGGTCGAGGACGAGGCCCAGATCGACGCCGTCACCGCCTTGTCCGGCTCGGGGCCGGCCTATGTCTTCCTGCTGGTCGAGGCGATGGCCGCCGCCGGGGTCCGGCTCGGGCTCGATCCCGAACTGGCGATGCGGCTGGCCCGCGCCACCGTGGCGGGCTCGGGCGAATTGCTGCGCCAGTCGGCCGACGACGCCGCCAGCCTGCGCCGCGCCGTCACCAGCCCGGGCGGCACCACCGCCGCCGCGCTGGCGGTGCTGATGGACGAAACCACCGGCTTCGGTCCGCTGCTGGAGCGGGCGATCGCCGCCGCCGAGATCCGCAGCCGCGAACTGGCCGGCTGACGCGGTCCCCGGGCGCCCCGGCGGGGCGCCCGGATTGCTCGTATTGATTTCACAAGGGTAACGCTTCCCCGCTCCGGTGGGGAACTGATGTTGACTTTGTCGGGCAGGTTTGGCACTCTTCGCTGCACCGCAACATCTCGCTGCGATGGAGAGGTGACAGCATGGCCGCCAAACAGTCCGAACCGTTGTTCGATTTTGACATCAGCAAGTATCTCGGCGATTTCAAGGTGCCCGGTGTCGATGTCGAGACCATCGTCGCCAGCCAGCGCAAGAACATTGAGGCGCTGACCCAGGCCAACAAGCTGGCCTTCGAGGGGTTGCAGAACGTGGTCAAGCGTCAGGTCGAGATCCTGCGCCAGGCGATCGACGAGGTGGCCCAGCTGTCCAAGGATTTCGCCGAGCCCGGTTCGCCGCACGAAAAGGCGGCCCGGCAGGCCGAACTGACCAAGGATGCGTTCGAGCGCGCCCTGGTCAACGCCCGCGAGCTGACCGAGCTGATCACCAAGGCCAATTCCGACGCCTTCGACCTGCTCAACAAGCGCTTCAGCCAGAGCCTCGACGAGGCCCGCGAAGCCTTCACCAAGGCGGCGGCGCCCAAGAAGTGACCCTCCTGGCCCGGCGGCCTCGCGCCGCCGGGGTTTTTCCCCGGGCGTGGCCCGGGTCCGGCCGTCGGCCAATCGGCGGAGACCGGGTGTCCGTGACCTGTTGCAGGCTGGTAAGTCGCGGCGGTCTCGGCTAAAAGTCAAAGCCATGTCATCCGCTTTCCTTCGCAAGGCCGGTCAGTTCGCCGCCGATCCGGTGCTGCGGCGCTGGTTGCGCGCGCGCCTGCTGCGGCGGACCCCCGGCGCCCCCGCCTTCACCCCGCATCGTCCGCCGGTGCTGGGCGAGGGTTGGAGCGGCCTCGCCCCCGAACCGCCGTGCGCCGTCTTCGCGCCGCTGCCGCCCGGCCCGCCGGCCCGGCCGATCCGGCTGCGCCTGCCCGGGGCGGTGCTCAACCTCGCCCCCGGCGAGGAAGCCGGCCTGTTCGATCGCCCGCTGCCCGATCTCGAAGCCCGGCTCGGCCTGTTCCGCTTCGCCTGGGTGCCGCTGATGGCGGCCGACGACGATCCGCGCTGGGTTGGGGCGCTGTGGGCGGCGTGGCGGGCCCGCCATGGCGTTCCCGACCTCGAATCCTGGGCGTGGCACCCCTATACCGCCGCCGAGCGGGCGATCAACCTGCTGACCTTCGCCGCCCGCCACGGTCTGCCCGAACCGGTGGGCGACAGCCTCGCTTTGCTGGCGGTGCACGGCCCGGCGATCGCGGCGCGGCTGGAATATTTCGGCCCGCATCACACCTCGAACCACCTGTTCAACAACGGGCGCGGCCTCGCTCTGCTTGGGCTGGCGCTGGGGCTGCCGGCCTGCGCCGATCTCGGCTTCGCCCTGGTGCTGAGCGAGGCCGAGCGGATCTTCCGCCCCTCCGGCCTGCTGCGCGAGGGGTCGAGCCACTATCACCTGCTGCTGACCCGCTCGCTGGCCAGCCTGTGGCTGGCCGCCCGCCGTCACGGCCGGCCCGAGGCGGTGCCGCTCGAGGCCAGCCTGCGCGCCGCCGCCGCCCAACTGCCGGTGCTGGCTTTGCCGGGCGGGCTGCCGCTGATCGGCGACATCTCGCCCGATTGCCCGCCGTCGCATCTCGCCGGGCTGCTGCCGGGCGGCGACCGCGCCTCCGGCTGGCTGGCGCTGCTCGACGACGCCGACCGCGCCGCTTTGACCGCCCTGCTCGACGGGGTCGCGGCGGGGGCGGATCCGGCCGCCGATGGCTGGCTGCGGGCCGATTTCGGCGCCTGGGCCGGGCTGTGGCACGCCGAGCCCGAGGGCTGGAGCATGATGCCCGGCCACGGCCACCAGGATTGCGGCGGGTTCGAACTGCATCATGACGGCGAGAAGCTGCTGATCGACCGGGGCCGGGGTTCCTATGCCGTTGCCGGCGAGGCCGATCCCGACGTCGCCGCGATCGCCCATAACGGCCTGACCGTCGATCGGGCCGAGCCCTATCCGCCCAACCGGCCCTATTACGCCCCGGCCTTCCGCCGCGCCGTCGCCGGCCCGGCGGTGCTGGCCCGGGCCGAGGACGGGGTGGCGCTGGCCCATCACGGTTTCGCCCGCCTGCCCGGGGTCGGCATCGCCGAACGCCACTGGCGCTTCACCCCGCAGCGGCTGGAACTGCGCGACCGGCTCGACGGCCACAGCCGCCACGAGATCACCCGCCGGCTGCACACCCCCTGCGCGGTCGAGCGGGCCGAGCGCGGGGTGATCCTGACCACCCCGCGCGGCCGGCGTTTCCACCTTGCCGCCGGCGACGCCCCGGTCCTGGTGGTGGCGGAGCAGAGCTGGCAGGCCTATGGCGAACCGGCCCCCGCCACCCGGCTGGAGGTGACCTTGTTCGCCCGCCTGCCCTGGACCGGCCTGCTGACGATCGAGGTCTTGTAGCGATGTGCGGTCTGGCCGGCCTGTTCCTGCCCGCGGGGGCGCCCGCCGCCGCGGCCGATCTGGCGGCGATGCTGGCGGTGATGCGTCATCGCGGCCCCGACGGCAGCCGTTGCCACCTCTCGGCCGACCGCCGCTTCCAGGCCGGCTTCACCCGCCTCGCCATCATCGACCGCGCGGGCGCCGACCAGCCGCTGGTGCGTGACGACGGCGATCTGGTGCTGCTCGGCAATGGCGAGATCTACAATTACCGCGAACTGCGCGCCGGGCTGGAGGCGCGCGGCGTGACGTTCCAGACCCGGGGCGACATGGAACCGGCGCTGGAGGCCTACCGCGCCGAGGGCGACGCCTTCGTCGAGCGCCTCAACGGCATGTTCGCCCTGGCGATCCACGACCGGCGCGACGGCGCGTTGCGGCTGATCCGCGACCGGCTCGGGATCAAGCCGCTCCACTGGGCCCGGCTGGCCGGCGGCGGGATCCTGTTCGCCTCCGAGATCAAGGCGCTGTTCGCCTCCGGCCTGCTGACCCCGGCGGTGGACGAAACGGCGGTGGCGGCGTGGCTGGCCCATGGCTATGTCCCGGCCCCGGCCACCCTCTATCGCGGGGTGATGAGCCTGCCGCCCGGCTGCCGCCTGCTGGCCCGCGCCGACGGCACGGTGACGGTCGAACGCTACTGGCAGGCCCGCCCTGCCGCCGACCTGCCCACCGACCCCGCCGCGATCGGCGCCGCCCTGACCGAACTGCTCGACGACGCGGTCGGGCTGCAATTGCGCGCCGACGTGCCGGTGGGAGCGATGCTGTCGGGCGGGATCGATTCCGGCCTGCTGGTGGCGCTGGCGGCGCGCCGGCTCGACCGCCCGCTCAAGACCTACACCGTCCGCTTCGCCGGGGCGGCGGTCGATGAAACCCCGCTGGCGGCGGCGGTGGCGGCGCGCTACGGCACCGACCACACCGTGTTCGACCTCGCCACCGACCGCGCCGCCGATCTGCTGCCCCGGCTGGCCTGGTATGCCGATGCCCCGCTGGCCGATGCCAGCCTGCTGCCCAACCATCTGATCAATCAGGTGATCGGCGCCGAGACCCGGGTGGTGCTCAACGGCACCGGCGGCGACGAATTGTTCGCCGGCTATGGCCGCTATTTCCGCCTGCCGGTCGAGGCGCGTTGGTTGCGCCTGCCCGCGCCCGTGCGCCGCGCCGCGCTGGCGGTGTTGCGCCGGCTCGATCCGCTGCTGGCCTGGAAGCTGGCCCGCGCCGACAAGTTCGACACCGACCGGGGCGGCTATCTGCACGACCATTCGACCCAGTTCCCGCCGCCGCTGCTGCGCCGGCTCGGCTGCCGGTTGCCGCCGGTGGCGCCGGCCCAGGCCGAATGGTTCGCCCGCTTCGCCGGCCCGGCCGACAGCGGCGCTTTGTTCGCCGAACTCAACACCTACCTGCCCGAGGATCTGCTGACCCTGCTCGACCGCACCAGCATGGCCCATTCGGTCGAGGGGCGGGTGCCGCTGCTTGATCACCGGCTGGTCGAGGCGGCGCTGGCGGTGCCGCCGGAGATCCGCGCCCCCGGCGGCCGGCAGAAGGCCCTGGAGCGGGCGATCGCCGCCCCGTTCCTGCCCGACTCGGTGCTGACCGCCCCCAAGCAGGGCTTCGCCTCGCCGGTGCCGGCCTGGTTCCTGACCGGTGGGCTGGCCGGCCCGACCGAACGGCTGCTGACCCGCCCGGCCGCTTTGGCGCGCGGCTGGTGGAGCGCCGAGGGCATCCGCCGCCTGCTGGCCGATCCCGGCCGCCACGCCTTCCGCCTCTATGCCCTGCTGATGCTGGAACTGACCATTCGCCTCCAGGTCGAAACCCCGCTGTCGGCCCCGCCCGACGCCACCCTCGCCGAGATCGCCGATGCCGCCTGAGCCGCAAGTCGCGGGCTCCGCCCGCACCCGCCAAGGGCCGAGGGCCCTTGGAACCCGTTGGCTGTCGCGTGAGGGTCAGGGCACGGGCGGAGCCCGCAGATCATGACCGCGCCCGCCGATGTCAGCGTGGTGATGCCGGCCTATCGCAACGCCGCCACCATCGGCCGTGCTTTGGCCTCAATCGCCGGGCAAACCGTTCCCCCGCGCGAGGTGATCGTGGTCGATGACGGCTCGGACGATGACACCGTCGCCGTGGTCAAGGCGATGGCCGGGCGGATGGGGCCGGTGCGGCTGCGCCTGTTCACCCAGCCCAACCAGGGGGCCGGGGCGGCGCGCAACCGGGCGGTGGCGGTGGCGGAGGGGGCATGGCTGGCCTTCCTCGACGCCGATGATCAATGGCTGCCGACCAAGCTGGCGCGGTCGCTGGCCGAAAGCGACGGGTTGGTGATGAGTTCGCACAATCTGATCAACGTCGCCCCCGACGGCACCGAGAGCTACAACGACAGCCGCGCCCGCTGGCGGCGCGATCCGGCCGATCCCTACCGCACCCTGTTCCTGCGCGGTTTCATCTCCTCCTCGACCGTGCTGGTGCGGCGCGACGCCCTGGTCGCCGCCGGCGGGTTCGACGAGACCCTGCGCTCGGCCCAGGATTACGAGATGTGGCTGGCGGTGCTGGCCGGGGCCGGCGACCGCTTCCGCACCTTCGGCGACCCGCTGCTGCGCTACACCCTGGCCCCCGACGGCATCACCAGCCGGATCGACCGCAAGGTCGCCTGCTCGCTGGCGATCCTGCGCCGGCACATGGGGATCCTGCGCCGCCGCCCCGGCCCGGTGCTGCGCCTCGTCGTGCTGCGGGCGGTGATCATCCATTACGAGGCGATCCAGGCCTATCGCGCCCGGCGCCAATGGGGCCGTGCCGCGCTGGAAGGGCTGCGCTTCCCGTTCCGGCTGGCCGGGTTGCTCGCCGCGCTGCCGTTCGCGCGCGGCGAGCGGCCGGACTTCCTCGCTTGCCCCCATCCCGATTGCGTCGAGGTGCCGCTATGTGCGGGATAGCCGGACTGACCGGGGCCACCCCGGAAACCCTCGACCGCATGCGCGGCCTGCTGCGCCATCGCGGCCCCGACGGCCAGGGGCGGTTCCTGTGCGACCGCACCGGGGTCGGCCTCGCCCATACCCGCTTGGCCGTGATCGAGCTGACCGATGCCGGCCGCCAGCCGATGCTGTCGCCCTGCGGCCGCTGGGCGATCGTCTTCAACGGCGAGATCTACAATCACGCCGAGCTGCGCGCCGACCTCGCCCGGCGCGGCCACGCCTTTCGCGGCGGTTCCGATACCGAGGTGCTGCTGACCCTGCTGGCCGAGCAGGGGGTGGCGGCGCTCGACAAGCTGGTCGGGATGTTCGCCTTCGCCCTGCTCGACCGCGACAGCGGCGAGATCCTGCTGGCGCGCGACCGGGTCGGCATCAAGCCGCTGGTGTGGGCGCCGCTGCCGGGTGGCGGGCTGGCCTTCGCCTCCGAGATCCGCGCCCTCGCCACCGTGCTCGGGGTCGATCTCGCCCTCGACCCGGTCGCGCTGTCGGACTTCCTCGCCTGCCTCTACGTCCCGGCGCCGCGCACCATCCATGCCGGCATCCGCAAGCTGCCGCCCGGCCACTGGCTGCGCTGGAACCCGCGCCAGCGCAGCGCCGAGATCGGCCGCTGGTGGGCGCCGCGCTTCGGCGGCGGCCGGCGTCTGTCCACCGACGCGGCGGTCGAGGAGCTGATGCCCCGGCTGCGCGCGGCGGTGCGCTCCTGCCTCGTCGCCGACGTGCCGGTCGGCTGCTTCCTGTCGGGCGGGGTCGATTCGGCGGTGGTGGCGGCGCTGATGACCGAGGCCCAGGGGCGCGGCCGGGTCGCCAGCTTCACCATGACCTTCACCGAGCCGGCCTATGACGAGCGGGCCGAGGCCCGCGCCGTCGCCACCGAGCTGGAAACCGTCCACACCGAACTGCCGGCCTCGGCCGACCTCGCCGGCGGGCTCGAGCGGATGGTGGCGGCGTTCGGCGAGCCGTTCGGCAACCCGACCGCGCTGCTGATCGGCGAGCTGTCCCGCCTCGCCCGCCAGCATGTCACCGTGGCGTTGGTCGGCGATGGCGGCGACGAATTGTTCGCCGGCTATCCGCGCTATCGCGGCGGGCTGTGGGCGGCGCGCTGGCGGCGGATCCCCCGCTTCCTGCGCCGGGGGCTGATCGAGCCGGCGGTCGCCTTGCTGCCGGAAAGCCAGTCCGGCCGCCACACCCTGCGCCGGCTGCGCGAATTCGTCGCCGGGGCCGGCCAGGACACCGCCGAGATGTATGCCGGCTGGGTCGAATATTTCACCCCGGCGCAGCGCCAGGCCCTGCTCGGCGGGGCGCTGCCGCCCCGGCCGATCGCCGACCTGCTGCGCGCCACCGGCCACCGCCATGCCCTCGACGCGATGCAGGAAACCGATCTGCTGTCGTTCCTGCCCGGCAATCTGCTGGCCTATGGCGACGCGATGAGCATGATGCATGCGCTGGAACTGCGGCTGCCGCTGCTCGATCACCGCCTGATCGAGGCGGTGGGCGACCTGTCCGCTGCCACCCGTTTCGCCGCCGGCCCCAAGACCCTGCTGCGCGCCGCCGGGCGGCGCCTGCTGCCGGCGGCGCTGATCGACCGCCCCAAGCGCGGCTTCAACCCGCCGATGGCCCGCTGGCTGCGCCAGGAACTGGCGCCGCTGGTGGCCGAGCGGCTGGTGCCGGAGCGGATGGCCCGGCTCGGCCTCGACTGGGCCGGGGTGGCGCCGCTGCTGGCCGAACACCGCGCCGGCCGGCGCGATCTGTCGCTGCCGGTGTGGGCGCTGCTGGTTCTCGATTGCTGGCATGAAGGACTTTGCCGATGATCATCACCCAGGCCCCGCTGCCCGACCGGGCGATGCTCGAGCGTGCCCGTCTCCCCGCCTTCACCGATTCCTCGCTGATCCGGCCGTGGCGCCGCCCCGGCGACGAGGCCCGCCTGATCGACCGCACCGCCCACGGCCTCGCCGCGCTGGCCCGCGCCGTGGCCGAGCGCACCGGCACGCCCCCCCGGGTCGGCCTGCCGGCCTGGATCTGCTCGCAGGCGCTGGAACCGCTGCGCCGCACCGGGGCCGGGCTGACCTATCTGCCGGTGTCGGGACGCGACGGCACGATCGACTGGGCGGCGGCCGAGGCGATGGGCGGGTTCGACATCCTGATCGTGGTCCACACCTTCGGCCAGCCGGTCGATCTCGAACCGGCGCGGCGGCTGCGTGCCCGCCATGGCTGCCTGCTGGTCGAGGACGCCGCCCATGTGCTGGCGCCGATCCCCGGCATCGCCGACGGCAGCGACGTCACCTGCTACAGCCCGCACAAGCTGCTGCCGCTGCCGGAAGGAGCGGTGGTCAGCTTCGCCCCCGGCGCAACCGCCTGGGCGGCGCCGTTCGACCGCGCCCTCGGCCAGCCGCCGATGGCCCCCGACGACCGCGACTGGCTCAATCGCCGCCAGTTCCAGGCCAACGCCCCCGATCTGCTGCGGCTGGTGCTGCCCCAGCGCGGCCAGCCCCGCTTCGACAGCGACCCCGCCCCGGCCGAGCCGGCCGAGCCGGTGGCGCCGTCCGACCTCGCCCGCCGTCTGCTCGGCGCCGCCGACGTCGCCGCCGAGGCCCGCCGCCGCCGCGACAATGCCGAGGCGCTGCTGAAGGCGCTGGCCCGCCTGCCCGACCTCAAGCCGCTGTTCCCGGGAATGAGCGCCGCCCCCTACCGCCTCGCCTTGCGCGCCGCCTCGCCCCAGGCGGCGGCCAAGCATTACGACGCGCTGCGCCGCGCCCGCCTGCCGGTCGAGAGCTGGCCCGATCTGCCGCCCCGGGTGGTGGCCGATCCGATCCACAGCCGGGGCGCGGTGCTGCTGCGCAATACCGTGCTGCTGCTGCCGGTGCATGGCGCGCTCGATCCCGACGAAACCGCCGCGACCTACCGTCAGGCGCTGCGATGGGGCTGACCCTGGCCTGGGACCGGCTCGACCGCGCCGCCTGGGAAGATCTGTTCGCCACCGCCCCGCGCTCGACCCTGGTCCAGGGCTGGGCCTGGGGTGAGGTCAAGCGCGCCGCCGGCTGGACTCCCCGCCGCGCCGTGATCGCCCGCGACGGACACCCGGTCGCGCTGGCCCAGGTGCTGGAAAAGCGGCTCGGCCCGGTCCGCCTCGCCCGGCTCAATCGCGGCCCGGTGTGGCTGGCCGGGGCCGAGGATCCCGCCTTGCGCCTTGCCGCCGTCGCCTTGGTCCGCCGCCGCTGGCGGCTGTGGCGCGGCGCCGCTTTGGCGCTGGCGCCGGAACTGCCGGCCGGCACCGCCCTGCCGCTGGCCCGCCGCCGCGCCGCCGACCCGTGGCGCTCGGCCTGGCTCGACCTGACCGAGCCGGCCGAGACCCTGCGCAAGCGGCTCGACGGCAAATGGCGCAACATGCTGAACGCCGCCGAACGCGCCGGGTTGACCCTCGAAGCCGGACCGGATCTGCTGCCCTGGCTGCTCGACAATTACCGCGCCCTGCTGGCCGAGCGTGGCTTCGCCGCCACCCCGCCCGAGCAGATCGAGGCGCTGGCCGCCCACGCCGATCGTCCCGACGATCTGCTGGTGCTGCGCGCCCGCGCCGGGGACGAGGCGGTGGCCGGGATTCTGTTGGCCCGTCATGGCACCTGCGCCACCTACCTGATCGGCTGGAGCGGCGAGGCCGGGCGCAAGACCAAGGCCACCAATTTCCTGCTGTGGCGGGCGGTGGGCGAACTGGCCGGGCGTGGCGTCACCGCGCTCGATCTCGGCGGCATCGACGACCGGCTGACTCCCGGCGTCGCCGCCTTCAAGCGCGGCATGAACGGCGCCGAATATTGTCTCGCCGGGGAATTCATCGCCCTCTGACGCCGGCCGGCGGGGGTGCCGCCCCGTGTCCCGTCCCCCCCTCATCTGGTGATCGAGGTCTGGCGGCGGTCGTCCCGGATCTGGGCGGCGGACCGAGATGTCCGAACTATCGGCAACGCCCGGTCGCGGCAACGTTAAGAAATCGTGAATGCTCATATTAACATCTATGCGAGCAATGACTCGCATAAGATGCTTTTCCGCGTGCAATCATGTCGGAGAAAAGGTATCTATAGTGGTGTTGGGTCCGGTGCCGGGATGATCCATCGAGACTGCCCTGTCCGGAACCGCCGGGGAATAAGGCCTCCATCGAGGCATGGTGTGGCAGGGAGGATCGATGGGAGGACACGACGCCCCCATGACGCGATGGTCTGATCAGGATTGCCGAACGATCAATCGAAGAACCATTGAAGGATATATGAAGTCCACGGGGCGTGATCGTTTGCGCCGCCACGAATATTTTACGGAAAATGGCCGTTGCATCAATTGTACGACGGAAACGGGACGTCCTCTTGTCATTGCGGGCCGTGACAACCTCGCCAAACTCGCGGCCTGGCTTGAGTCGTATTTTCCGGATTGGGCTTGGTTCAATTTAAGGTTGTATGAGACGCGGGACCCCAATCAGTTCTGGGTCGAAAGTGATGGTCGGGGAATGGCCAGGATGCCGGGCTATTCCGAACATTATTGCGACATTCATTACATTCATTCGTTTGAAATGGATTTTGGCAAAATCAGGCTCGTTCGGGAATTTCCCGATATCTGTCAGAAAATCAGGTCGATCGGCCTCTCTTTTCCTCTGATCAATCGTCCGTTCTCTCCGGTTTTGGCAACGGTTCCTTCACGCAGCGGAGACCTCACGATGAGCTATGAAAAGAAAACCTGGAACGATCCGGAGGCCGAGGCCCTCAGAAAAATCAATCGGGTCACGGTCGAGACCTACATGAACACCAAGGGGAGCGACCGTCTCAAACGGCATGAACTGTTCGTCGAGGACGGCAGTGGCGGCTTGTGGACCACTGACAGCGGGCTGCCGATCGTCATTCAGGGGAAAGCCAAGCTGGCGGAACATGCCGTATGGTCCCTGAAATGCTTCCCCGACTGGGAATGGTACAACATTAAAATATTCGAGACGGACAACCCGAACCATTTTTGGGTTGAATGCGATGGTCATGGGAAAATCATTTTTCCCGGCTATCCCGAGGGCTATTACGAAAATCATTTCCTGCATTCATTCGAACTCGATAACGGCAAGATCGTGCGCAATCGGGAATTCATGAACGTTTGCCAGCAATTGCGCGCGCTCGGCATCCCGGTGCCGGTCATCCGGCGCGAGGGCATCCCCACCTGATCCGAAACGAACCGGCAGGGTGTGTCCCGGCCGCCTTTTGACCTGATCCGTTCGGCGGCCGGCCCGCCCGCGCGGCGTCCCCGTCCCGGCCGGACCTGACCCCACCGGTCAGGTCACGGGCCGGGCGGTCTGACAGGACGAGACGACGGAGATCGGCGGGAGGTCATCGCCATCACCCGTCCCGTCGGCGGTGTCCTGTCTTGTCTCTCGAGGGAGGTTTTCTCGTTCAATCCATTGACCGGAGACCGATGTCATGAATGCCATCCCATCGATCGAAGCGTATGCGCTGCCCAGATACGATGAATTACCGGCCAATCGGGTCAAATGGGTTCCGGACCCGGAGCGTTCCGTTCTGCTTGTCCATGATATGCAGAAGTACTTCCTGCGGCCGCTGCCGGACAGCCTGCGGGCCGCGCTGATCGCCAATGCCGCCCGCTTGCGGCAGGCTTGCGTCCGTCGCGGCGTCCAGATCGCCTATACCGCCCAGCCCGGCAGCATGACCAGTCAACAGCGCGGGCTGTTGCAGGATTTCTGGGGGCCGGGGATGCAGGCCAGCGCCGAGGATCGTGAGATCGTCGACGAGCTGCGGCCGGGGCCGTCCGACTGGTTGCTGACCAAATGGCGCTACAGCGCCTTCTTCAATTCCGATCTGCTGGCGCGGATGCGCGCGAGCGGCCGCGACCAGCTCATCCTGTGCGGGGTCTATGCCCATATCGGGGTGCTGATCTCGACCGTCGATGCCTATTCGAACGATATCAAGCCGTTCCTGGTGGCGGATTCCATCGCCGATTTCAGCCGCCGCGACCATTGGATGGCGCTCGAATACGCGGCCAGGAGTTGCGCCATGCTGCTCACCACCGACGAGGTGCAGTGATGAACGGCGCGGCCGAAGCCCTGCTGCGGCGGGTTCTCTCCCCCAATCCTCCGCCCTTTGCCCTGCTGCACCGGGCCGAGGGCAATTCGGGCGGGATGGTCGATGTGATCGTCGGCGGGATGATCGAGCCGTCCGGGCTCGACGCCCTGCCGGTGCCGGAAACAGCGCCGGCCGGGGCGGGCGGGCATGAACTGCTGGTCCTGATCCCCTTCCGGCAGATCGTCGAGCGCGGGTTCGAGGCGGTCGATGATGGCGCGCCCCTGCTGGCGCTCGAGGTCACCGAGCAGGGCGAGGTCGGGCTCGACCGTGTCCTGGCGCTGCTGCCCAACGAAAAGATCAGGATCACCGGCGGGGAGTTCGATCTTGACGACGAGACCTATGCCGCGATCGTCACGAAGGTGATCGCGGAGGAGATCGGGGCGGGCGAAGGCTCGAATTTCGTCATCAAGCGCACTTTCATCGCCGAAATCGATCATTATTCCCTCTCAAGCCCGCTGTCGTTCTTCCGCTGCCTGCTTCAGGCCGAAAAGGGCGCCTATTGGACCTTTCTGATCCATACCGGCACGCGGACCTTCGTCGGGGCCTCCCCGGAGCGGCATATCAGCGTGCGCGACAATCTGGCGGTGATGAACCCGATCAGCGGGACCTATCGCTATCCCCCCTCCGGCCCCGATCTGAACGAGGTGATCGACTTCCTCAACAATCAGAAGGAATCGAACGAACTTTATATGGTCGTCGATGAAGAGCTCAAAATGATGTCCCGCCTTTGCGACGATGGCGGCCGGGTTCTCGGCCCCCATCTCAAGGAAATGGCCCATCTGGCCCATACCGAGTACTTCATCGAAGGGATGACCGACCGGGACGTGCGCGAGATCCTGCGCGAAACGATGTTCGCGCCCACCGTCACCGGCAGCCCGATCGAAAGCGCCTGCCGGGTGATCCGCCGCCACGAGCCGCAGGGCCGGGCCTATTACAGCGGGGTGGCGGCGCTGATCGGACGCGACCGCTCGGGCGGACGGTCGCTTGATTCGGTGATCCTGATCCGCACCGCCGAGATCAGCGCCGACGGACAGATGCGGATCGCGGTGGGATCGACCATCGTGCGCGATTCCGATCCGCTCGGCGAAGCCGCCGAAACCCGGGCCAAGGCGATGGGGTTGGTCACCGCCTTGCGGCGCCAGGGCGGCGGGCGCTTTTCCTCGCATCCCCAGGTCCTGTCCGCCCTGGCCAGCCGCAACGAGCCGATTTCCGGCTTCTGGCTGAGCGGTCCCGACGAACGCCGGCAGATCGAGCGCGACCTGCACGGCCGCTCGGCCGTGATCGTCGATGCCGAGGATTCCTTCACGATGATGTTTGCCCACCAGTTGCAGGCGCTGGGGCTGCGGGTCGAGGTTCGCGGCTTTCGCGAGCCGATCTCCTTCGCCGGCCATGATCTGGTGATCATGGGGCCGGGACCGGGCGATCCCGCCGATGTCGGGCAACCGAAGATCGGCTTTCTGCACGCGACGATCCGCTCGCTGCTGGCGGAGCGCCGCCCGTTTCTGGCGGTTTGCCTCAGCCATCAGGTGCTCAGCCTGCGCCTGGGGCTCGACCTTGAGCGCCGCGCCGTGCCCAACCAGGGCGTCCAGAAGGAGATCGATCTGTTCGGCTCCCGGGAAAGCGTCGGCTTCTACAACACCTTCTCCGCCCGCAGCCGCCGGGACTTCCTGGAGGGGGACGCGTTCGGCGTGGTGGATGTCAGTCGCGACCCCGGCAGCGGGGAGGTGCATGCCCTGCGCGGTCCGGGCTTCGCCTCGATGCAGTTTCATCCCGAATCGGTGCTGACCCAGGGCGGGCCCCGGATCATCGCCGGGATGCTGCGTCACGCCCTGACCAGCCGGTCAAATCGCGCGGAAGGGAACGTCGATGCACAAATATACACTGATTGATGCCTTTTCCGCCGAGCCGCTGCGGGGCAACCCGGTGGCGGTGTTTTTCGACAGCGATGACCTTTCGTCCGAAAGCATGCAGGCGATCGCCCGTGAGCTGAACCTGTCGGAAACCACCTTCGTTCTCCGGCCGCAGGCCGGCGGCGATTGGCGGATCCGCATCTTCACCCCGGTCAACGAGCTGCCGTTCGCCGGGCATCCGCTGCTCGGCACCGCGATCGCCCTCGGTTCCCGGACCGAGCAGGCCGAGCTGCGCCTCGAAACCAGGATGGGAACGGTGCCGTTCCAGCTTCGCCGCCAGGAGGGCCGGGTGGTGGCGTGCAGCATGCGCCAGCCGATCCCGACCTGGGCCTTGTTCGACCGGACCCCGGACCTCCTGGCCGCGCTGGGGATCGCGGCCTCGACCCTGCCGGTCGAAATCTACCATAACGGCCCCCGCCATGTGCTGGTCGGGCTGGAGAGCGTCGCGGCGCTTTCCGCCCTCCGCCCCGATCACCGCGCCTTGTCCGATTTTCCCGACATGGCGGTCAATTGCTATGCCGGAGCCGGGCGGTCCTGGCGCAACCGGATGTTCTCGCCGGCCTATGGCGTGGTCGAGGACGCCGCCACCGGCTCGGCCGCCGGCCCGCTCGCGATCCATTTCGCCCGCCACGGTCTGGCGCCGTTCGGCGAGGAGATCGAGATCCGGCAGGGCGTCGAGATCGGCCGCCCCTCGCTGATGCTCGCCCGCATCGGCTACGAGGGCGACCGGGTGACCGAGGTCGAGGTGTCCGGCCACGGCGCCCTGTTCGCCGAATGCACCGCCTTCGTTTAAGGCGCGTCCCTTGATTTTGGAGCGGCGTCAGGCTTCAGCCCCCTTCGATCAGGACCAGATCCGCTCTCATCACTGCCGCAGCAGGAGATTCGCCATGGGTGTGAATTTATCGGAAACGCTGACCGGGACGATCGAGCTTCCCTTCCCCGAATATCTGGCGCCGCCCGACGATCCGATCGCGCTGCTGCGCGGCTGGATGGACAAAGCCGAGCAGTATGTGCGCGAGCCGCGGGCGCTGGCCCTGGCGACGGTCGATGACCGCCACCAGCCTTCGAGCCGGATCGTCGTCATCAACGAGATTTCCGACACCGGGGTGCTGTTCTCCACCCATGCCGGCAGCCAGAAGGGCCGCGATCTCGCGCTCAACCCGGTTTGCTCGGGGGTGCTCTATTGGCGGGAGACCTGCCAGCAGATCGTTCTTGCCGGCCGGGCCCGCCGCCTGCCCGACGACAAGGCCGACGCCCTGTGGCTGGCCCGTCCCTTCGAGGCCCATCCGATGTCGGTCGCGGCCCGGCAGAGCGAGGATCTGCTCGACGTCGAGGCCCTGCGGCTGAAGGCGCGTCGCCTGGCCCAGGTCGAGGGGCCGCTCCCGCGTCCGGCGGGCTATGCCGTGTTCGAAATCGCCCTGACCTCGCTCGAATTCTGGAGCAACGGCACCGAAAGGCTGCATGAGCGGCTGCGCTACGACCGCGACGGCGACGGCTGGACCAGCCGCCGCCTCCAGCCCTGATCCCTTCCGCCGCGCGAGCCCTTTCCACGCGGATGACGCCGGGTGGAAAGGGCGACGGGCCGGCCCGTTCCCCCCCTCCCGGCCCGCGGCCGCCCCCATCCATCGGACGCATGATCCAGCTTGACCTCAACTAATATTGAGGTTGTATGAGTGGAGTCGGCCCATGGGGCCAATCCCCCCGTTCCCTGCCGACCCTCCCGTCGTGATGGGCCGGTTCGCGGGGCGGACGGCGGCCATTTTCCGATGGGGGACCGACATGGACGACACCTCTCGCCGACTACCCGCACGAGCGCGCTCCCTCCTGCCGTTCGTCCTCGCCCTTCTGATCCTGGGCGGGATCTTCACCGGGATCTTCCTCTGGCGGGAGGCCCGCCGCGCGGCCGGGGCCGTCGCCCATGCCCCGCCGCCGGTGGAAGTCTCGGCCGTCACCGTCGCGCCGGAAACAGTGCCGCAATCGCTGGAGGCCACCGGGGCGTTGCAGGCGGTGCGCGAGGTGACGCTTGCCCCGGAGGTGGCCGGCCGGGTGGTGGCGATCCACTTCGAGGCGGGATCGTCGGTGGCGGCCGGGGCGGCGCTGGTCCAGCTTTACGACGCGCCGGAACGAGCCGACCGGGCCGAGGCGCTGTCGCGCGTCCAGTTCGCCCGGTTGCAGCATGAACGTTCGCTCAGCCTCGCGCCGATCGGGGCCGAACCGAAGCAGCTGTTGCAGCAGCACGAGGCCGAGCTGGCCCAGACGGTTGCCGCGGTCCAGGGCATCGATGCCCGGATCGCGCAAAAGACGATCCGGGCTCCCTTCGCCGGCCTGATCGGCATCCGCCGGGTCAATCTGGGCCAGTATGTCAATGCCGGCGATCCGCTGGCGACCTTGACCGCGCTCGATCAGCTCTACGTCAACGTCACCGTGCCGCAGCAGGATCTGGCCAGACTGCGCCTGGGCGGCGCCGTCATGGTGCGCACCGATGCCTATCCGGGACGGGAGTTCCCCGCCCGGATCAACGCGATCGAGCCCCGGGTCGGGTCGGATACCCGCAATGTCAGCGTCCAGGCGACGCTGGCCAATCCGGACCAGATCCTGCGTCCCGGCCTGTACGTCACCGCCGCGATCGTCCAGCCGGCGCGGCCGGCGACGATCGTGGTGCCGGCCACCGCGATCCAGACCAGCGCCTCGGGCGACAGCGTCCTGGTGGTCCGCCAGGACCGGGCCGAGCTGGTGCCGGTAACCACCGGGGCGCGGCTGGGCGACCGGATCGTGGTCGAGACCGGACTCAATCCCGGCGACAGCGTCATCACCAGCGGTCAATTGCGCGTCCAGCCGGGGGCGCCGGTCCGGGTCGTCCCGGCCAAGGTCGCCGCCGGCCCGTCGCCCTGAGAGGATCATCATGCGGTTCACCGACCTGTTCATCCGCCGGCCGATCCTCTCGGTGGTGGTCAGCCTGCTCATCCTGCTGGCCGGGGCCAGCGCGCTGTTCTCCCTGCCGGTGCGGCAATATCCCAACCTGCAAAGCGCCACGATCTCGGTCACCACCAGCTTTCCCGGCGCGACCCAGGACGTGATGCAGGGGTTCGTCACCACCCCGATCGCCCAGTCGATCGCCACCGCCAGCGGGATCGAGTACCTGACCTCGACCTCGACGATGGGGCGGAGCCAGGTCAAGGCCAAGCTGGTGATCAACGCCGATGCCGACCGGGCGATGACCGAGATCCTGGCCAAGGTGCAGCAGGTCAAGTACCGCCTGCCCGAGGGGGCCTACGACCCGGTGATCGACAAGGTCACCGACGGCGCCTCGGCGGTGCAGTACATCTCGTTCACCGGCGACAGCCTGACCATTCCCCAGATCACCGATTTTGCCACCCGGGTCGCCCAGCCGCTGTTCACCTCGGTCAGGGGCGTCGCCTCGGCCGAGATCGTGGGCGGGCAGACCCTGGCGATGCGGGTCTGGCTCGACCCGGTTCGCCTCGCCGCCCGCGGGCTGTCGGCCGGCGATGTCGCCGCGGCGCTCCGCGCCAACAATGTCCAGGCCGCCCCCGGCCAGCTAAAGGACGGCGCCACCGTCACCAACATCACCGCCTCGACCGACATCACCGACATCGAGGCGTTCCGGACGATGGTGATCAAGACCGGGGCCGATGGCTTGGTCCGGCTGGGCGACGTCGCGACGCTGGAACTGGGCGGCCAGAACTACAACAGCGGCGCCCGCGCCTCGGGGCGCAAGGCGGTGTTCATCGCCCTGACGCCGACGCCGGACGGCAACCCGCTCGAAATCGTCCGGGCGGCCACCTCGCTGATCCCGCAGATCCAGAAATCGGCGCCGCCGGGGCTGGTGGTGGCCAGCACCTTCGATGTCGCCCACTTCGTCAACGCCTCGATCGACGAGGTCCAGGAAACCCTGGTCGCGGCGGTGGTGATCGTCGTCGTCGTCATCTTCCTGTTCCTGGGCTCGCCGCGCGCGGTGGTGATTCCGGTGATCACCATCCCGCTGTCGCTGATCGGCTCGGCGGCGCTGATGCTGGTGTTCGGCTTTTCCCTGAACCTGCTGACCCTGCTCGCCATGGTGCTGGCGATCGGGCTGGTGGTGGATGACGCCATCGTCGTGGTCGAGAACATCCACCGCCATATCGAGGCGGGACTGACCCCGGTCGAGGCGTCACTGGTCGGCGCCCGGGAAATCGTCGGGGCGGTGATCGCGATGACGATCACCCTGGCCGCCGTCTATGCGCCGATCGGCCTGATGGGGGGGCTGACCGGCAGCCTGTTCCGCGAGTTCGCCTTCACCCTGGCCGGCTCGGTGGTGGTGTCGGGGGTGATCGCCCTCACCCTGTCGCCGATGATGAGTTCGCAATTGCTGAGCCGCAAGGTTGCCGAAGGCCGGCTGTCCAAGGCGGTCGAGCACCGTTTCGAGCGGCTGGCTTCCGGCTACGGCCGCATCCTCGACTGGACCCTGTCGATGCGGCCGGTGGTGCTGCTGGTGGCCGTGTCGATGCTGGGGGCGATCGTCGTGCTGTTCCTCGGCGCCAGACGCGAGCTTGCCCCGCAGGAGGACCAGGGCTACGTCTTCACCTCGGTTCGCGCCCCCCAATATGCCAGCATCGACTACACCTCGGCGGCGACCCGCGAGATCGACCGGATCTTCATGGCCCTGCCCGAATTCTCCAGCAGCTGGTTCGTCGATGGGACCGATGGCCAGAACCGGGCGTTCGGCGGGGTGGTCCTCACCGAATGGAGCGAGCGGACCCGCAGTTCCACCGACATCCAGAGGCTGCTGTACGGCAAGACCGCCAGCGTCCACGGCGCCGCGGTGACGCCGTTCCAGCCGATGGCCCTGCCGGCGTCGAGCGGGGGCCTGCCGTTCCAGATGGTGCTGCGCTCCGCCGCCGATTTCGACCTGCTCTATCGGGACATGGAGGCCCTGAAGGCGGCGGCCTGGCGCAGCGGCCTGTTCGTCTTCGTCGACAGCGATCTCGCCTTCGACAGCCCGTCCGCCCGGGTTTCGATCGACGCCGCCAAGGCCGGGATGCTCGGCATCACCATGCGGGAAATCGCCGATACCCTGGCGACCCTGGTCGGGGAGAATTACGTCAACCGCTTCAATTTCCATGACCGGTCCTATGACGTGATTCCCCAGGTGGCCGAGCAGGACCGGCTGAGCCCCGAGACGCTGGGGCGTTTCTACCTGCACGCCCAATCGGGGGCGATGATTCC
This sequence comes from Phaeospirillum tilakii, assembly GCF_042683125.1. NCBI lineage: Bacteria > Pseudomonadati > Pseudomonadota > Alphaproteobacteria > Rhodospirillales > Rhodospirillaceae > Phaeospirillum > Phaeospirillum tilakii. The sequence continues at coordinate 11,064 of NZ_JBHUIY010000003.1, read as the reverse complement.
GCTCGCCACCCTGATCAAGGTCGATGTCGTGCCCCAGGCCAACCGGCTGCCCCAGTTCAACCAGATGAACGCGGCAACCCTCTCGGGCGTGCTGCGTCCCGGCGTGACGATGGGGCAGGCGGTGGCGGCGATGGAGGCCGTGCCGCGCGGGCCCGGCATCACCGTGGACTGGCTGGGCGACAGCCGCCAGTATGTCCAGGAGGGCTCCCGCCTGACCGTCTCGTTCGGTTTCGCCCTGATCGTCATCTTCCTGGTGCTGGCGGCGCAGTACGAGAGCTTTCGCGATCCGCTGGTGATCCTGGTGACGGTCCCGCTGGCGGTTTGCGGCGCGTTGCTGCCACTTTATCTCGGCTTTACCACCCTCAACATCTACACCCAGATCGGACTGGTCACCTTGATCGGATTGATTTCCAAGCACGGCATCCTGATGGTGGCCTTCGCCAACCAGATCCAGCATGCCGAGGGGCTCGACCGCCGCGCCGCGATCGTCAAATCGGCCAAGGTGCGGATGCGCCCGGTGCTGATGACCACGGCGGCGATGGTGGCCGGGCTGGTGCCGCTGCTGTTCGCCGGGGGGGCGGGCGCCGCCAGCCGCTTCGCCATCGGCATCGTCGTGGTGATGGGGATGCTGATCGGCACCCTGTTCACCCTGTTCGTGCTGCCGACCTTCTACAGCCTCATCGCCCGCGACCACCGCCCCGAACCGTCCGGCCTGTCGGCCCGTGACCCGGATGGCGCCGCCGCCCCGCCGTCTTCGCTGGCGCGGCGGATTGCCGGCTATACCGCCACCGGGGCCGAAGGCTAGCCATGGAGACTTCCCCCCTCAAAACCGCCCTGACCGTCGGCGAAGTGGCCCGGCGCAGCGGGGTCGCGGTTTCGACCATTCATTTTTACGAGGCCAAAGGGCTGATCCAGGGTTGGCGCAGCGAGGGCAACCAGCGGCGCTATCACCGGTCGGTGCTGCGCCGCATCGCCATCATCCGCGTCGCCCAGTTGACCGGGATCACCCTCGCGGCCATCCGCGACGCCCTGGTCGATCTGCCGCACGACCGGGTGCCGACCGACGCCGACTGGGTCCGGTTCGCCAGCGCCTGGCGCGACATGCTGGACCGGCGGATCGACCGTCTGGCCCAACTGCGCGACCAGATCACCAGTTGCATCGGCTGCGGCTGCCTGTCGCTCGACGAATGTCCCCTGCGCAATCCCAATGATGAATTGGGGGAGGCCGGGCCGGGGCCGCGCCGTCTCTCCGGCAAACCCGGATAGTGTTTTCGAGGGGATGTGGGCTCCGCCCACGCCCGCCAAGGGCCGCAAGGCCCTTGGAACCCATTGATGGTCGGGCGCGGACCGGTCTTTCAGCTTGGGCGCGGGGGGGGGGCCGCGCGAAGGGCAGGGCAAGGGTTCCAAGGGCCCTCGGCCCTTGGCGGGTGCGGGCGGAGCCCGCGAAGAGCGCCGCTCAGCGGGCGATCGCCGCGTCCTCGACCAGCAATTGCGGGGTGGCGTTGCCCTGCCAGCGATCGACCCGCAGGGTGCCGGCGAGGTGGACCGAGGCGCCGGCCGAGGCCAGCAGGGTCATCCCCATCTCGGAATCGGCGGCGCGGAAGGCGATCGCCTTGAGCCGGCGCCCGCCGCCGCCGGTCAGGTCGAGCCGGACATGGCCCGAGCCGACCACGCTGGCGCGGGCGATGCGGGCGCCGGTGACGGCGAACACCGGCTCGGGGTTGCCGGCGCCGAACGGCCCCAGCGCGGCCAGGGTCTCGATCAGCTCGACCGAGGCGGCGCCGGCATCGAGCGCGCCGTCGAGGTCGAGCAGCGGGATCAGCTCGCCGGTCTTCTGCGCCTCCAGCCGTTCGGCCAGGAACAGGCGCAGATCCTCGACCCGGTCGGCGGCGACGGTGAAGCCGGCGGCCATCGCGTGGCCGCCGCCGGCCAGCAGCAGCCCGGCCTGCCGGGCGGCGATCACCGCCGCGCCGAGATCGAGCCCGATCACCGAGCGGCCCGAGCCTTTGCCGGTGCCGCCATCGAGGGCGACGACGCAGGTCGGGCGGCCATAGCGTTCCTTGAGCCGGCCGGCGACGATGCCGATCACCCCCTGGTGCCAGCCCTCGCCGGCGGCCAGCAGCAGCGGCAGGCCGTCATCGCCCCGGCTCTCGACCTGTTCGATCGCCTCGGCCAGCACCGCCGCCTCGATTTCCTGGCGGTCGCGGTTGTAATCGTCGAGCCGGCGGGCGATCGCCGCCGCCTCCTCGGGGTCGGGGGTGGTCATCAGCCGGGCGCCCAGTCCGGCCTCGCCGACCCGGCCGCCGGCATTGACCCGGGGGCCGAGCAGGAAGCCGAGATGGGTCGAATCCGGCCGCTCCTTGAGCCCGGCGACGTCGGCCAGCGCGGCGAGGCCGGGATTGCCCCGCTTCGCCATCACCTTCAGCCCCTGGGCGACCAAAGCGCGGTTGACGCCGACCAGCGGCACCACGTCGCACACCGTGCCGAGCGCGACCAGATCGAGCCAGCGCATCAGGTCCGGCTCGCGCCGATCCTGGAACCAGCCGGCCGCGCGCAGGACCCGGTTGAGCCCGACCGCCAGCAGGAAGGCGACGCCGACGGCGGCGAGGTGGCGGTGTGGGCTGTCCTCGTCGAGGCGGTTGGGATTGACCACCGCCAGCGCCGGGGGCAGATGGGCCTCGGCGGCGTGGTGATCGACCACGATCACCTCCTGGCCGGCGGCGGCGGCGGCCTCCAGCGCGGCGAAGGCGGTGGTGCCGCAATCGACGGTGACCACCAGCTTGGCCCCGGCGGCCTGGAGCCGGGCCAGCGCGGCGGCATTGGGGCCGTAGCCCTCGGCGACGCGGTCGGGGATGTGGGTCAGCACCCGCGCCCCGGCCGCCTCGAGATAAAGCGTCAGCAGCGCGGTCGAGGTGGCGCCGTCAACGTCGTAATCGCCGAAGATGGCGACGGTCTCGCCGGCCTGGACCGCCTGGGCGAGCCGGGCGGCGGCGCAATCGAGGTCGCGCAGATGCGACGGGTCGGGCAGCGCCTGCTTGAGGGTCGGGTTGAGGTGGGATTCGGCGGCATCGAGGCCGATGCCCCGGCTGGCCAGCACCCTGCCGACCAGTTCGGGCAGGCCGAACCGCTGCGACAGCGCCAGCGCCAGCCGGTCCTCGCCCGGGCGGGCCTGCCAGCGCCGGCCGGTGAGGGAACGCTCGATGCCGAGAAAGGCCCCCGTCGCCGGGACGCTCATAGCGCCAGCAGGCCCCGGGTCAGGTCGTGCTGGACGGTGAGATAGCGGATGGTGCCGGACAGCGAGCGCATCACCAGCGAATGGCTGACGGCGCGGTTGCCGGGCAGCAGGCGGGCGCCCTTCAGCACATGGCCGTCGGTGATGCCGGTGGCGGCGAACATCACCTCGCCCTTGACCATGTCGTCGATGTCCCACTTGCGGCCGGGATCCTGGATTCCGGCGCGGGCGGCGGCGGCGCGGTCCTGGTCGGAGCGCAGCACCAGCCGGCCCTGCATCTGCCCGCCCAGGCATTTGAGGCCGGCGGCGGCCAGCACGCCCTGGGCGGCGCCGCCCGAGCCCATGTAGACGTCGATCCCGGTGTCGGGCAGCCCGGTCGCCAGCGCGCCCGAGACGTCGCCGTCGTCGAACAGCATCACCCGCGCCCCGGCAGCCAGCACCCGGTCGATCAGGTCGAGGTGGCGCGGCCGGTCGAGGATGCTGACGGTGAGGTCGGCGACGCGGACGCCGCGCGCGGCGGCGATGCGGGCGAGGTTGTCCTCGGGGGTGGCGTCAAGGTCGATCACCCCGGGGGGCAGGCCGGGGCCGACCACCAGCTTTTCCATGTAGGAATGCTGCGGCACCTTGAGGAACGAGCCTTCCTCGGTCATCGCCACCACCGACAAGGCGTTGTTGGCGCCGCGCGCGCAGATCGAGCGGCCCTCGAGCGCGGTCAGCACGATGTCGATGGTCGGGCCCTTGCCGGTGCCGACCTTCTCGCCGGTATGCAGCGGCTGGGTCGGGTCGTCGCCCTCGCCATTGACGATCACGCCGCTCATCGCCACCCCGTTGAGGGCGGAGCGCATCGCCTGACAGGCGGCCTCGTCGGCGGCCTTCTCGTCGCCGCGCCCGGTGCGGCGGGCGGCGGCAAGGGCGCTGGCTTCGGTGACGCGGACCACCTCGAGGGCGAGGTTGCGGTCCAGCACCGGGGCAATCTGGGTGTGGACGGACATGACGGACGGGCCTTTACGCAGGGACGGCGGCGGGAGGGATCAGAGCGGCTCGATCCGGATCAGGCGGGGCGGCTCGGCCACCGAGGCGATGCCGTTGATGCGGGCCACCGCCCGCAGCATCGCCGCCTCGTCGGTCTCGTGCACCGTCATCACCACCGGCACGGTCTGGTTGGGGGCGCGGCCGCGCTGGATCACCTGCTCCATCGACACCTTCTCGTCGCGCAGCGCGGCGGCGATGTCGGCGAACACGCCGGGCTCGTCGCGCACCATCAGGCGGATGTACCAGGCGGCGCGGCCGGCGCCGCGCGGCGCGGTCGGGCGCGGTTCCAGCCGGTCGACCGGCAGGCCGAAGGCCGGGCCGACCCGGCCGCAGGCGAGGTCGATCAGGTCGGCCACCACCGCCGAGGCGGTGGGATGGGCCCCGGCGCCGCGGCCTTCCAGCACGGTGCGGCCGACGAAATCGCCCTCGGTCACCACCGCGTTGAACGGGCCGTCGACATGGGCGAGCGGGAAGCCGAGCGGCACCATCGCCGGATAGACCCGGCAATCGGTCGCCAGCTCGCCGTTGATCTCGCTGAGGCTGGCGACGCCGAGCAGCTTGATCCGGTAGCCGAGTTCGGCGGCGTAGCGGATGTCGAGCGCGCTGACATGGCGGATGCCCTCGCAGGTGACGGCGTCGATCGACACCGGCATGCCGAAGGCGAGGCTGGCCAGGATCGCCAGCTTGTGGGCGGTGTCGATGCCGTCGATGTCGAAGGTCGGATCGGCCTCGGCATAGCCGAGCGCCTGGGCCTCGGCCAGCACGTCGGCGAACTCGCGCCCGGTCTCCTGCATCGTGCTGAGGATGAAGTTGCAGGTGCCGTTGAGGATGCCCATCACCTTGGTGACGCGGTTGGCGGCGAGCCCCTCGCGCAGCGCCTTGATCACCGGGATGCCGCCGCCGACCGAGGCCTCGAAGCCGATGTTGGCGCCGGTCAGCTCGGCCAGCCGGGCCAGCTCGACACCGTGATGGGCGATCATCGCCTTGTTGGCGGTGACGACGTGCTTGCCGCGTTCCAGCGCGGCGCGGACCACGTCGAGGGCGATGCCGTTGGCGCCGCCGATCAGTTCGATCAGCACGTCGTAATCAGCGTCGCGGGTCATCTCGCGGGCGTCGGTGTAGAACGGCACGCCGTCGAGCGGCAGGCCGGCCGGGCGTTCCAGCGCGGCGGCGGCGACCAGTTCGAGCCGGCGGCCGGTGCGGGCCGCCAGCAGGTCGGCATGGCCGGCGAGCAGTTCGACGGTGCCGCCGCCGACCGTGCCGAGGCCGGCGATCGCGATCTTGAGGGGAGAGGAGCTCATCGGCCGGATTCCGCGCGCTGTTTTTCCGAGGTCTCCAACACCTGATCGGTGTTGGCGAGGAAGGTCTTGATGTTGCGCACCGCCTGACGGGTGCGGTGACGGTTTTCGACCAGCCCGATGCGGACGAAGCCGTCGCCATATTCGCCGAAGCCGATGCCGGGCGCGACCGCGACCTGGGCGTGGCTCATCAGCAGCTTGGAGAATTCGAGCGAGCCGAGCGGCGCGAAGGCCGGCGGGATCGGCGCCCAGGCGAACATCGTCGCCTGCGGGCTGGGCACCTCCCAGCCGGCGGCGGCGAGGCCCTCGATCAGCACGTCGCGGCGGTCCTTGTACATCGCCCGGATCTCGTCAACGCAATCCTGCGGCCCGTTGAGGGCGGCCGAGGCGGCGACCTGGATCGGGGTGAAGGCGCCGTAATCGAGGTAGGATTTGATCCGGGCCAGGGCGGCGATCAGGGTGGTGTTGCCGGCGGCGAAGCCGATCCGCCAGCCCGGCATGTTGTAGGTCTTGCTCATCGAGGTGAACTCGACCGCGATGTCCTTGGCGCCCGGCACCTGGAGGATCGAGGGCGGCGGGGCCACGTCGAAATAGATCTCGGAATAGGCCAGATCGGACAGGATCCAGATCTTGTGGTGGCGACAGAAATCAACCACCTGCCCGTAGAAATCGAGGTCGGCCAGCAGCGCGGTCGGGTTGCTCGGGTAATTGAGCACCAGGGCGATCGGCTTCGGCACCGAATGGCGCACGGCGCGATCGAGCGCCTTGAGGAAATCGGCATCCGGCGTCACCGGGACGTAGCGGCACGAGCCGCCGGCGATGATGAAGCCGTAGGGATGGATTGGATAGGACGGATTGGGCACCAGCACGATGTCGCCCGGGCTGGTGATGGCGTTGGCGAGGTTGGCGAGGCCTTCCTTCGAGCCGAGGGTGACGATCGCCTCGCGCTCGGGGTCGATCTCGACGCCGAAGCGGCGCTGGTAATAGCCGGCGAGCGCCTTGCGCAGCCCGGGGATGCCCCGGCTCATCGAATAGCGGTGGGCGCGCGGGTTGCGCGCCGCCTCGACCAGCTTCTCGACGATATGGGCGGGGGTCGGCTGGTCGGGATTGCCCATCCCGAAATCGATGATGTCCTCGCCGGCGGCTCGGGCGCGGGCCTTCATCGCATTCACTTCCGCGAAGACATAGGGCGGAAGACGTTTGATCCGATGGAAATCCTGCTCGATGCTCATGGCCGAACCTGCGGGGTGAGGGACGGGAACGGGGCGCGGACGGCCCCGGGGGAAGAGGCCATCTTTAGCGCGGGGCGGGTCAAGAATCGACCCCTTTCTACCCCGCCCGTCGCTGCCGGGGCGGCGCTCAGTACTCCATCAGCACCCGCAGGCCGGCTCCGGCGCGGCCGCTGGTGGCGACGCGGATCTTGCGGGCCGGCACCCCCATCTCGCCCAGCATCGCGGCGAAGCGGTGGGCCAGTTCGGGATCGGCGGCGCCCTCGAGATGGATGGTCCCGCCCGAGCGGCGTTGCAGGGCGGCGACCTCGCGCAGCCGGGCGAATTCGGCCTCGCCCAGCCGGCCGGGCTGGAACAGCGCCACCTCGAAGCTGGCGGCCGGTCCGGGCGGCACCACCACGCCGCGCGCGCCACGCAGGCCGCGCGGCGGGGTCAGCCGCACCGTGGCGGCGTCGTCGTCGCCGCCGATGATCACGGTCGGCGGCGCCGCCGACCGGGCGGCGACCCGGGTCGGGGCGGGCAGGGCGGCGCTGCCGCCACCGCCGATGATCACCGTGGCCGGCTGGGCATAGGCCGCGGCATAGGCCGGGGCGGCGGCGCGCTCGCTCCGCGCCGACGGCGGGGTGTCGAGATCGCCGGCCCGGCTGGTGGCGGCGGCGGATTCGCGCAGACGCTGCTGATAGGTGTCGGTCAGGGTGTTGCGCCGGGTCGGCACGCTGTCGGGGACGTTGGGCCGGTCGGGCGGGCCGCCGGCGATCTGGGTCGGGGCGGTCGGCCCGTCCTCGCGCGCGGTGCGCATCGGCCGGTCGAGCGAGGGACGCTCGCTGGCGGCGCCGACGCTGGCCGACTGGGCGCCGGGCGGCACCGGCAGCGGCGCAGCCTGGATCGCCGCCGGGGCCGGCGGCGGGGCGACGGTGGCGTCGGCGACCTGCGGCGCCGCCGCCGGCTCGACCCGGCGCACCAGCCGCTTGGTCGGGGCCGGCTCGCGCCGCACCGTCTCGGCATAGCGGGCATGGGAACGGTCGGCCGGCAGGCCGGCGCCGGACTCGGTCCCCTGGGGGGTGGCGACGGCGCTGCCGTCGGCGCGGCGCGGGGTGGCGATCTCCGGCGGCGGCTCGTCACCGCCGGTCAAATCGTGGTACCATGACACCGGATTGAGGGAATCGGGCACCCAGGAGCAGCCTGTCAGGAGAGCCGTCACGGCAAGGACGCTACCGCCGGCGGCAAGCCGACGCCGGCCACGGCGGAGGACAGCGAAGCGCTCGGACATGATGGGATTCCCATTCCCTTCGGAACGACCGGCCACAAGGCGGGCACAGGTTACTGCAAGTTCACGTTTAACAGGCGCTCGAACGAAAGTATATAGACAGTGTGGCGTCGGCCGAAGGGGGCGGGCCACCCGCCTTTCCGGTCCGGCCAGGGCCGCGCACGACCAGCGTTCTTTCCCGTCAATCAGCAAACCCAGGGAGGGCAGGATGGCCGAACAGAAGGTCGCGGAAAGCAGGCGGATCGATCCGGCCGAGATTTCGCAGGCGATGACCAGCATCGCCGAGCGCAGCCAGCGTCTGGTCGCCGATTTCCTGTCCCGTCAGGCGACCGAGCCGGCCGCGCCCTCGCTCGATCCGCTCAACATCGGCAACGCCTTCTTCGAGATGACCACCCGGCTGATCAGCGATCCGGCGCGGATGGTCGAGGCGCAGATGTCGCTGTGGCAGGATTACATGGCGCTGTGGCAGAACACCGCCAAGCGGATGATGGGCCAGCCGGCCGAGCCGGTGGTGGCGCCCGAGGCCGGCGACCGCCGGTTCAAGGACCAGATGTGGCAGGACAACGAGGTGTTCGACTACATCAAGCAATCCTACCTGCTGTCGGCGCGCTGGATCCAGAACGTGGTGCGCGGGGTCGAGGGGCTCGACGAGGCCTCGGCCAAGAAGGTCGAGTTCTACACCCGCCAGTTCGTCGATGCGATGGCGCCCAGCAACTTCGTCCTGACCAACCCCGAGGTGCTGCGGGCGACGATGGAGAGCGGCGGCGAGAACCTGCTGAAGGGGCTCGACAATCTGCTGGCCGACCTTGAGCGCGGCAAGGGCAACCTCGCGATCCGGATGACCGATTACGACGCCTTCCGCGTCGGCGAGAACATCGCGGTCACCCCCGGCCGGGTGGTGTTCGAGAACGACCTGATGCAGTTGATCCAGTACGACCCGTCCACCCCGACGGTGCACCGGGCGCCGCTGCTGATCGTGCCGCCGTGGATCAACAAATATTACATCCTCGATCTGCGCCCGAAGAATTCCTTCGTCAAATGGGCGGTCGATCAGGGCCACACCGTGTTCATGATCTCGTGGGTCAATCCCGACGAGCGCCTCGCCGGCAAGACCTTCACCGATTACATGACCGAGGGGCCGCTGGCGGCGCTCGACGCGATCGAGCGGGCCACCGGCGAGCGTCAGGCCAACCTGATCGGCTATTGTCTCGGCGGCACGCTGACCGCCTGTACCCTGGCTTGGATGGCGGCCAAGGGCGATGACCGGGTGCTGTCGGCCACCCTGTTCACCTCGATGACCGATTTCAAGGATCCGGGCGAGCTCGGCATCTTCATCGACGAGGAACAATTGGGCAGCCTCGAGGCGCGGATGGCCGAACACGGCTATCTCGACGGCCGCGACATGGCCACCACCTTCAACATGCTGCGGGCCAACGACCTGATCTGGTCGTTCGTGGTCAACAATTACCTGCTGGGCAAGGACCCGTTCCCGTTCGACCTGCTGTACTGGAATTCGGATTCGACCCGGATGCCGGCGGCGATGCACAGCTTCTACCTGCGCAAGATGTATCAGGAGAACAAGCTGATCGAGCCGGGCGGGATCACCGTCGGCGAGGTGCCGATCGACCTGACCACCATCCGCACCCCGATCTACATGCTGTCGACCCGCGAGGACCACATCGCTCCCTGGGCCAGCACCTTCTCGCTGACCCGGCTGGTGTCGGGGCCGGTGCGGTTCGTGCTGTCGGCCTCGGGCCACATCGCCGGGGTGGTCAACCCGCCGGCCGCCAACAAATATTGCTATTGGACCAACGCCCGCAAGGCCAAGACCCCGGAAAGCTGGCTGGCCGGGGCGACCCAGACCGACGGCTCGTGGTGGACCGACTGGGACAAATGGGTCGAGAAGTTCGCCGGCCCGCAGGTCCCGGCCCGCACCCCGGCCGAGGGGATCGAGCCGGCCCCCGGCAGCTACGTCAAGGCCCGCGCGGTGTAAGCGCGGGCTCCGCCCGCCCCCGCCAAGGGCCGCAAGGCCCTTGGAACCCATAAAATATAAGGGGGTCCGGGGCATCGCCCCGGTCGGGGTGCGGGGCGGAAGCCCCGCCGGGGTCAGGCCCCCGCCGGTTCGCTCAGCGCCTCGGCCTGACCGAGATCGACCGACACCAGTTGCGACACGCCGCGTTCGGCCATGGTGACGCCGTAGAGCCGGTCCATCCGCGCCATCGTCATGCGGTGGTGGGTCACCACCAGGAAGCGGGTGCGGGTGGTGGCGGCGATGGTTTCGACCAGGGCGCAGAAGCGATCGACATTGGCGTCGTCGAGGGGGGCATCGACCTCGTCGAGCACGCAGATCGGCGCCGGGTTGGTCAGGAACACCGCGAACAGCAGGGCCAGCGCGGTCAGCGCCTGTTCGCCGCCCGACAGCAGCGACAGCGCCTGCAACCGTTTGCCGGGCGGGCTGGCCATGATCTCCAGCCCGGCATCGAGCGGGTCCGGTGACTCGGTCAAGGCGAGGTGGGCGCGCCCGCCGCCGAACAGGCGGGTGAACAGGTCGCGGAAATCGCGATCGACCGCCTCGAACGAGGCCAGCAACTTTTCCCGCGCCTCGCGGTTGAGTTCGCCGATCGCCTGCCGCAGCCGGGCGATCGCCGCCACCAGATCGTCCTTTTCGGCCTGAAGGGCATTGATGCGCGCCTCCTGCTCGGCCGCTTCCTGCTCGGCGCACAGATTGACCGGGCCGATCTGGTCGCGCTCGCGTTCGAGCCGGTCAAGCCGGCGGCGCAGCGTGTCGGCATCGGCCGGCTCGGGCTCGGGGTCGGCGGCGGCGACCAGGGCGCCGACCTGCTCGGGGCTGAGGTCGAGCCGCTCGGCGATGCGGGCGGCGATGGCGCGGCAGCTCTGGTCGGCGGCCGACACCGCCGCCTCGCGCCGCACCCGCTCCTCGCGCGCGGCGGCCAGCGCCTGCTCGGCGGCGCGGTCGGCACGGTCGGCCTCGGCCTGGGCCGCCTC